>NZ_QGSW01000228.1:0-61405 GCF_003176715.1 Micromonospora sp. S4605 | reverse complement strand
AGTGGGCGCGGGGGCCGGTTGACCGACAGGGGCCCGACGCCCGGCCGGACGGCCGGAGCGTCCGCGTACCCTCAACTGTCGCAGGCGTCCCGCACCCGGGACGCCTTGATCATGGGAGGTGGGTAGTGGCCAACATCGTCAACCTGGACCGGGTGTCCAAGGGCTACGGCGCCGCCGGGCCACTGCTCACCGACGTCTCGCTCGGCCTGGACGACGCCGACCGGATCGGCGTCGTCGGGCTCAACGGTGCCGGAAAGTCCACCCTGCTGCGGCTGCTCACCAAGCAGGAGGAACCGGACGACGGGCGGGTCACCCACCGCCGCGACCTGCGGGTCGCCTGGCTGCCGCAGAGCCTCCAGCTCGCCCCCGACGCCACCGTGCGGGACGTCGTGCTCGGCACCGCCTGGCTCGGCGAGAGCATGGGCGCCGAGCACGAGTGGGCCGGCGACGCCGGCGTCCGCGCCATCCTCGACGGGCTCGGCATGCCGCACCTCGGCCTGGAACAGCCGGTCGGCCCGATGTCCGGCGGCGAACGCCGCCGGGTCGCCCTCGCCGCGCTGCTGGTGCGCGACTCCGACCTGCTCATCCTCGACGAGCCCACCAACCACCTCGACGTCGGCGGCGTCGACTGGCTGGCCCGGCACCTGCTCGGCCGCAAGGGCGCCCTCGTCGTGGTCACCCACGACCGCTGGTTCCTCGACGCCGTCTGCACCACCACCTGGGAGGTCGCCGACCAGGCCGTCCGCTCCTACGACGGCGGCTTCGCCGCCTGGACGCTGGCCCGCGCCGAGCGGGAGCGCGTCGCCGCCGCCACCGAGGCCCGTCGGCAGAACCTGCTCCGCAAGGAGATCGCCTGGCTGCGCCGCGGCGCGCCGGCCCGCACCTCCAAGCCGCGGTTCCGTATCGAGGCCGCCAACGCGCTGATCGCCGACGTCCCACCGCCGCGCGACACCATGTCGCTGCAGAAGCTGGCCACCGCCCGGCTCGGCAAGCAGGTGTACGACCTGGAGCAGGTCACCCTGCACGCCGGCCCGAAGACCATCCTCGACGGCGTCACCTGGCAGGTCGGGCCCGGCGACCGGATCGCCATCCTCGGCGCCAACGGAGCCGGCAAGACCACCCTGCTCCGGATGCTCGCCGGCATCACCCGCCCCGACGGCGGCCGGTTCGCCACCGGCTCCACCGTGCGGCCGGCGTTCCTCTCCCAGGAACTCGCCGAACTCCCCAGCCAGCTGCGGGTGCTCGAAGCGGTCGAGGAGGTCGCCCGGCGGGTCCAGCTCGGTGACCGGGAGATCTCCGCGGCCCAGCTCGCCGAGATCTTCGGCTTCGACGACCGGCGGCTCTGGACCCCGGTCGGCGACCTCTCCGGCGGCGAGCGGCGCCGGCTGCAGATGCTCCGGCTGCTCGCCGGGGAGCCGAACGTGCTGCTCTTCGACGAGCCCACCAACGACCTGGACACCGACACCCTGGCCGCGCTGGAGGACCTGCTCGACTCCTGGCCCGGCACCATCGTGGTGGCCAGCCACGACCGCTACCTCATCGAACGGGTCACCGACACCGCGTACGGGATGTTCGGCGACGGCCGGCTGGTGCACCTGCCCGGCGGCGTCGACGAGTACCTGGCCCGCGCCGCCGGCCGGGCCGCCCCGGCCGAGCCCGCGGCGCCCGCCCAGCCGAAGGCCGCCGCGGCCACCGGCATGTCCGCCGCCGAGGCCCGGCAGGCCCGCAAGGAACTCGCCCGGCTGGAACGACAGGTCGCCAAGCTGGAGCAGAAGGAGGCGGCGCTGCTCGACCAGCTCGCCGCGAACGCCACCGACTACGCCACGGTCGCCGAACTCGACGCCCAGCTCAAGGAGCTGCGGGCCGAGCGGGAGCGGACCGAGGAGACGTGGCTGACCCTCGCCGACGAGATCCCGGCGAGCTGACCGGCCCCGCCGCGGGCGGGTGCCCGGCACACCGGCACCCGTGTGCGGCGTCACATCTCGACGTGCGGGACAATCGTCGGCGAACCCTCACCCGAACGGCGTTGGAGACTCAGACATGGCCCACACCCCCGTCAACCACCCCGCGCGGCCGATCTACCGGGCGATCGGCGGGCTCACCGGTCTGTACCTGGTCGTCTTCGGCGTGCTCGGCATCATCGCGAGCGCCGGCAACGAGGTCCTCGCCCAGGACGACACCCGGTCCATCGGGCAGGGCACCAACCTCGGCTTCTCGCTGATCAGCGTCCTGCTCGGGCTCGCCGTGCTGGCCGGCACCGCGATCGGCCGCAACATCGACGTGGTGATCAACCAGTGGCTGGCGTACCTGCTGATGGCGGTCAGCCTGGCCGGGCTGGCGTTCCTGCGGACCGAGGCGAACATCTTCAACTTCAGCGTCGCCACCGTCATCGTGCTGATGGTGCTCAGCCTGGTGCTGCTGATGGTCGGGATGTACGGCAAGGTCGGCAGCGACGAGGAGCGCGAGGCGTTCGAGAAGGCGCGTCTCGTCCTCTGATCCCTCCTCCCTGCCGCGGGCCCGGTTCGTCCGGGCCCGCTCTCGTTCGTGCCGTGCCGAGGGTGTGGCCGGCGGTTCGGCGGACAGGTGCCGGTGCCCCGGGTGACAATCCTGATGAATTGTTGCCATTCGGACGGAGGGCGGGCGATGGTGCACTTTCCGGTGAACCACCCGGCACGACCGATCTACCGGGTCCTGGCCGGGCTGGTGGGGCTCTACATCCTGGTCTTCGGGGTCTGGGGCGTCGCCCTGACCTGGGGTGACCCGCTCTTCGAGCGCGACGGCGACTGGGCGCTCGGCCTCCGCACCAACCTCGCGTTCTCGCTGGCCTCCGTGGTGTTCGGGATCGTGCTGATCATCGGCGCGTCCCGGCGCGGCAACCTCGGCCACTACATGAACCTGACCGCCGGCATCATCTTCCTGGTCACCAGCATCCTCATGATGTCCGTGCTGCAGACCGAGGCCAACTTCCTCAATTTCTCGATGTCCACCGTCGTGGTGTCGATGATCTTCGGTCTGCTCCTGCTCGGCACCGGCCTGTACGACAAGGTCGGCACCGACGAGCATGCCGAGCAGCTGCGGCAGCACCGGAACCACCCGGTGCACGAGTCCCACCTGCGCCGCCCCTGAAAGCCGGTCAGCGCCCCCGCACCGTGATCAGGCCCGGCTTGGCCTCCAGGTGCGACAACCCGTTCCAGGCCAGGTTCACCAGGTGCGCCGCCACCGTCTCCTTGCGCGGCTTGCGCACCTCCAGCCACCAGCGGCCGGTCAACGCGACCATGCCCACCAGCGCCTGCGAGTAGAGCTCGGCCAGCTTCGGGTCGTACCCCCGGCTGGAGAACTCCGCGCCGAGGATGTGCTCCACCTGGTGCCCCACGTCGTTCATCACACTGCTGAAGTTGCCGGTCGCCGACATCACCGGCGACTCGCGTACCAGCACCCGGAACCCGCTGGTCTCCTCCTCGATGTAGCCGAGCAGGGCCAGCGCCGCCTGCTCCAGCAGCTCCCGCGGGTGCCCGGCGGTCAGCGCCGTGGTGATCCGGTCCAGCAGGGACCGGACCTCCCGGTCCACCACCACCGCGTAGAGCCCCTCCTTGCCGCCGAAGTGCTCGTAGACCACCGGCTTGGAGACCTTGGCGCGGGCCGCCACCTCCTCGATCGAGGTGGCGTCGAACCCGCGCTCGGCGAAGATCTGCCGGCCGATCGAGATCAGCTGCTCCCGGCGCTGGGCCGCGGACATGCGTACCCGCGAGGTGGTCTTGCCCGCCGCCGCCGGCACCGCCCGCCGCCGGCCGGTGCTCGCGTCCCTGCCCGCGGCGTCCGCCATGTCGTCACCTCGCCGGCGTTCGGTGGCGCCCTGTCGTGGGATGGAGCCAGCGTCTCGCTCGGTCACCCGGCAATACTGCCAGGTAACCCGCACCGGCACCGCCCGGTTTACCGCTCGGCGACCGGCTTGGCGAGCTTCGCGGCGATCCGCTCGGGCTTCGGCCACCGCACGTCGTACGCCGCACCGACCTTCTGGAACAGCCAGATCACCCGGGCCGAGATGTCCACCTGCCCGCGCAGCACGCCGTGCCGGGCGCTGGTCGGGTCGGCGTGGTGCAGGTTGTGCCAGCTCTCGCCGAAGGACAGGATCGCCAGCGGCCAGAAGTTGGACGCCCGGTCGCCCTGGCGCACCGCGAACGGGCGCTCACCGTAGACGTGGCAGACCGAGTTGATCGACCAGGTCACGTGGTGCAGCAGGGCGATCCGCACCAGGCCGCCCCAGAAGAGCGCGGTGAGCGCACCCTGCCAGGACCAGGTGAGCAGGCCGCCCATCAGCGCCGGGCCGAGCACCGAGACGCTGACCAGCAGCGGGAAGAGCCGGTCCACCCGGTTGATGTCCCGGTCGGCCAGCAGGTCCGGCGCGAAGCGCTCCCGGTTGGACAGTTCACGGCCGAAGAGCCAGCCGACGTGGGCGTGGAACATGCCGCGGGCCAGCCCGCCGAGGCTCTCGCCGAACCGCCACGGGGAGTGCGGGTCGCCCTCCTGGTCGGAGAAGGCGTGGTGGCGGCGGTGGTCGGCGACCCACTGGATGATCTCGCCCTGTACCGCCAGCGAACCGGAGACCGCCAGGGCGATCCGCAGCCACCGCTTGGCCTTGAACGAGCCGTGGGTGAAGTAGCGGTGGTAGCCGACCGTGATGCCGAGCCCGGACACCACGTACCAGACCAGCGCGATGGCGACGTCGGTCCAGCTCAACCAGCCGCCCCAGGCGACCGGGACGGCGGCGATCAGGGCCACGAAGGGGATCACGACGAACGCCCAGAGGGCGACCAGGATGCCTGGAGACTGGGTGCCCTGGGTAAGTGGCTTCGGGCCGGCGGCGTTGTTCGGGTCCAGCAGAGCGGTCGACATGGCACCTCGCAGAGGGGTCGGGCAAGATCGCAAAGTTACGCCTACGTCACCGTAACTTGAGGCACCGCGGTTCGCACGGGAGAGTTTCGGGAATGAATGGGTGAGAACGTCGTACGTGCGTTCTAACCTGCTGGTCATGGTCGATCCGCTCGCCGCCGAGGTGCGTCGCCTGCGCACCGTCGAACAGCTCTCCGTCCGCGAGATCCGGGCCCGCACCGGCCTCGGCCGAAACAAGGTCTACGACCTGCTGCGCGGCGTGCCGGCACCGGAGCGCACCCGCCGCCCCAACGCCAAGGACGAGTTGCGTGCCGAGGCGATCGAGCTGCGCGGGCTGGGGCGGTCGGTGAACGACATCGCCCGGCAGCTCGGCGTCGCCAGGTCCACCGCCTACCAGTGGGTCAAGCACCTGCCGCTCGATCCCGACGACCAGGCCGCCGAGCGCCGGCGCGACCACGCGGCGCGGATGACCGAGGCCCGCTGGGCGGCTCACCGGGAGACCCGCGACGCCGCGCAGGCGGACGCCCGGAGGCGCGCGGCCGAAACGGTGGGCCCGCTCGACGAACGCGATCTCCTGCTGCTGGGCGCGGCGATCTACTGGTGCGAAGGCACCAAGTCGAAGCCGTGGCGGCGCGACGACCGCGTGCAGTTCGTCAACAGCGATGTTCGGCTGCTCCGCCTCTTCCTGCGCTTTCTGGAGACCTGCGGGGTGGACCGCGGCGTTCCGGCCTACCGGGTCAGCATCCACGAGTCCGCCGATGCCGTGGCCGCCGAGCGATGGTGGGCCGGCGAACTCGACCTGCCGGCCGAGCGATTCCGGCGGGCGACGCTGAAGGCGCACCGCCCCAACACGGTCCGGCGCAACATTCAGGGCGACTATCACGGATGTCTGGTCATCGACGTGCCGCGGAGCCGAGAGTTGTACTGGCGTATCGAAGGGCTCGTCGCGGGACTTGACGACATGATCACGTAGGGGATGGGGCGGTCACCGCCGAGGCGCTAAGCTGTCTTGCGTCACGATCGGCCGTGGTGTAATTGGCAACACCCAAGATTTTGGCTCTTGAGTTTCAGGTTCGAATCCTGGCGGCCGAGCCTTCCTCGATGCCCCGCCTGGAGCGGGGTATCGGGCAATCCACCCACTCCCTCTGGTTAGCATGGCCGCGAGACTGTCCGTCGTCCCGACTGGAGCCGCGCCGTGTCCCAGCCCCACACCCGCACCGTCGTCGTGCTCGCCGCCGGTGAGGGCAAGCGGATGAAGTCGGCGCTGCCCAAGGTGCTGCACCCGCTGCTCGGCCGGACGCTGCTCGGCCACGTGCTGACCGCCGCCGCGCCGCTCGGCGCGGACCGCACGGTGGTCGTGGTCGGGCACGGCGCCGACCAGGTGCGCGGCCACCTGACCGAGATCGCCCCGGAGGCCACCCCGGTGCTCCAGGCCGAGCAGCTCGGTACCGGGCACGCGGTCCGGATCGCGCTGGACGCGGCGCCGGACGCCACCGGCACCGTCGTCGTGATCAACGGTGACGTGCCGCTGCTCCGTCCCGAGACGGTGGCCGCGCTGGTGGCGGCGCACGAGGGCGAGGGTGCCGCGGCCACCGTGCTCGCCGCCGAGGTGCCTGACCCGACCGGCCTGGGCCGGATCGTCCGCAACGCCGACGGCCGGCTGGAGCGGATCGTCGAGGAGCGGGACGCCACCGCCGCGCAGCGCGCGATCCGCGAGATCAACGCCGGGATCTACGCGTTCGACGCGGCCCGGCTGCGGGATGCGCTGGGCAAGCTCTCCACCGACAACGACCAGGGCGAGGAGTACCTCACCGACGTCTTCGGCCTGCTGGTCTCGGCCGGCGAGCCGGTCGCGGTGCACGTCGCGGCCGACCACGTCGAGACGCTGGGCTGCAACGACCGGGTCGAGCTGGCCGCGCTGCGCCGGCTGTTGCGCGACCGGGTGAACGAGGCCTGGATGCGGACCGGCGTGACCCTGCTGGACCCGGACACGACCTGGATCGACGTGACCGTCGCGCTGGACCGGGACGCGGTGGTGGACCAGAACACCCAGCTCCGCGGCGGCACGGTGGTCGGCACCGGCGCGCTGGTCGGGCCGGACGTCACCCTGATCGACACCGTGGTCGGCGCCGGCGCGACCGTGCTGCGCAGCCACGCGGTGGGCGCCGAGGTCGGCCCGGGGGCCAGCGTCGGGCCGTACGCGTACCTGCGGCCGGCCGCGCGGCTGGCCGGGAAGGCGAAGGTCGGCACGTTCGTCGAGGTGAAGAACTCCGAGGTCGGCGAGGGCGCCAAGGTGCCGCACCTGTCGTACGTGGGTGACGCGACGATCGGGGCGAAGGCCAACATCGGCGCGGCGACGATCTTCGTGAACTACGACGGGGTGAACAAGCACCGGACGGTGGTCGGCGAGGGGGCCTTCGTCGGCTGCGACACCAGCCTGATCGCCCCGGTCGAGGTGGGTCCCGGGGCGTACGTGGCGGCGGGCAGCGCGATCGCCCAGGACGTGCCGCCCGGCGCGCTCGGGGTGACCCGGGCGCCGCACCGCAACATCGAGGGCTGGGTGGCCCGCAAGCGGCCCGGCACGGTCTCCGCGGCGGCGGCCGAGCGGGCGCTGCGGGCCGCGGAGGGTGCGTCGGGCGGGGCGGGTGCCGCAAGCGAAGGTGAGGCAATCCACGGCGGCGCCGAGGCGGTGGGGCCGGCGTCCGCCGGGGGAGATACTGCAACCGAATAGTCCCCGGCCCACCACCACCGCGCGCCGGGCACCACCGACCACAACGGGAGCAGACGGGCCATGGGCAGCATCGTCGCCGAAAACCGCAAGAGCCTGATGCTCTTCTCCGGACGGGCCTTTCCGGAGCTGGCCAGGGAGATCGGCGAGGTGCTCGGCGTCGCGCCGACGCCGGCCGACGCGTACGAGTTCGCCAACGGTGAGATCTTCGTACGGTTCAAGGACTCGGTGCGTGGTTCGGACGCCTTCGTGGTGCAGTCCGTCACGCACGGGGTCAACACCTGGGTCATGGAGACCCTGATCATGATCGACGCGCTGAAGCGGGGTTCGGCGAAGCGGATCACCGTGGTCCTGCCGTTCTACCCGTACTCGCGGCAGGACAAGAAGCACCGGGGTCGGGAGCCGATCTCGGCCCGGCTGATCGCCGACCTGCTCAAGACCGCGGGCGCGAACCGGATCCTCACCGTCGACCTGCACACCGCGCAGATCCAGGGCTTCTTCGACGGCCCGGTGGACCACCTCTTCGCGATGGACGTGCTCGCCGAGTACGTCCAGCACCGGTACGCGGGCCGGCCGATGACCGTGGTGGCGCCGGACTCGGGCCGGGTGCGGGTGGCCGAGCGGTGGACGGACCGGCTGGGCGGCTGCCCGCTGGCGTTCATCCACAAGACCCGGGACCCGTTGAAGCCGAACCAGGTGGTGGCGAACCGGGTGGTCGGCGAGGTCGAGGGCCGGGTCTGCCTGATCGTCGACGACATGATCGACACCGGTGGCACGATCTGCCGGGCGGCGGACATCCTCAAGGAGTCCGGCGCGGCGGACGTGGTGGTCGCCTCCACCCACGCCCTGCTCTCCGATCCGGCCACCGAGCGGCTGAAGAACAGCCCGATCAGCGAGGTCGTGGTGACCAACACGCTGCCGCTGCCGCCGGAGAAGCAGCTCGACAAGCTCACCGTGCTGTCGATCGCGCCGCTGCTGGCCCGGGCGATCCGTGAGGTGTTCGACGACGGTTCGGTGACCACCCTGTTCGGCGGCCTGAGCTGACCGACCGGCGGGGGTGGGGCGGTGGCCCGACCCCCGCCGGCCCGTTTCGCCGAGCGCCGACGCCGGCGGCGGAGCGGAGACCTGGGGACTGCCGGAGAGCACGGAATCAGCTCGGGTAGACTGGTGCGGTTGCCACGGCGAGGGTGCCCGGCGGGCCGCTGACAAGCGCCGCACGGAGGCACCGTGATCGACGCGGTGCTCCGGGCAGTCGTTCATGACGCATGAGCCCCAGCGAGCCCCTCGCCCCAGCACCGCCAGACGACAAGCCGCCGCAGCGAAGCATCAGGAGTTTCCCCGTGTCCGAGGTAAAGATCAGCGCCGAGCCCCGTACCGAGTTCGGCAAGGGTGGTGCCCGTCGTACCCGCCGGGCCGGCAAGGTGCCCGCCGTGCTGTACGGCCACGGCGAGAAGCCCAAGCACATCGCGCTTCCCGCCCGGGAGTTCGCCGCGGCGATCCGTAAGGGTGGCGCCAACCAGCTCTTCGCGATCGAGGTGAGCGACGGCACCCAGGCGCTGGCGCTGCCGAAGGCGATCCAGCGTGACCCGATCAAGGACACCTTCGAGCACGTCGACCTGCTGCTGGTCCGGCGCGGCGAGAAGGTCACCGTCGACGTCCCGGTCCAGCTGACCGGTGAGGCCGCCAAGGACACCCTGATCGTGCACGACCACGACACCCTCTCGGTGACCGCCGACGCCACCAAGGTGCCGGACCACCTGGAGGCCTCGATCGAGGGCCTGGAGGCCGGCTCGCAGGTCACCGCCGGCGACGTTCAGCTGCCGGCCGGCGTCGAGCTGGCCGCCGACCCGGAGCTGCCGGTCGCCGCGGTGACCGCCGCGCCGACCGCCGAGCAGCTCGAGGCCACCCTGCCCGAGGTCGAGGAGGCCACCGAGGAGGCCGAGGCCGAGGTCGGCGAGGTCACCGAGGGCTCCGAGGGTGCCGAGGAAGCTCCGGCCGCCGAGGGCGGGGAGAGCGCCGAGGCGCGTACCGAGGCCTGATCGGTTCGCTTCGTGCGACAGGCGTCCCCGAGCGGTTGGGGGCGCCTGTCGGCGTATTCGGGGTCTGGTGACAGCGACAGCGGGAGGGGCGGGTCGTGACGGACGAGGCGGGGCCGTGGCTGGTGGTTGGCCTGGGCAACCCGGGCCGGGAGTACGCCGGTAACCGGCACAACGTCGGGTTCATGGTGGCCGACCTGCTGGCCGGGCGACTCGGCGCGAAGTTCGGCCGGCACAAGCGCGCGGTGGCGGAGGTGGCCGAGGCTCGGCTCGGCTTCGGCGGGCCCAAGCTGGTGCTGGTGAAGCCGCTGACCTACATGAACCTCTCCGGCGGGCCGGTGGCCGCGCTGGCGCAGTTCTACAAGGTGGCGCCGGGCCAGGTGATCGCTGTGCACGACGAGCTGGACATCGGCTACGGGCAGCTGCGGGTGAAGTGCGGCGGCGGTGAGGGCGGGCACAACGGCCTGCGGTCGATGTCGAAGTCGCTGGGCACCAAGGACTACGTCCGGGTGCGATTCGGCATCGGCCGGCCGCCGGGGCGGCAGGACCCGGCGGACTACGTACTGTCGGATTTCGACGCGGTCGAGCGCAAGGAGCTGGAGTTCCTGGTGGACCGGGCTGCGGACGTGGTGGAGTCGGTCGTCACCCGCGGCGTGGAGCCGACGCAGAACCTGTACCACGGGTCGTGAGCCGGGCGGGCGTCCGGGGCCGGACGTCGTCGGCGGGTAGTCTGCGCCTTTCGCCCGAGTGACGCGACCGGCGGCGCGGGTTGTCGCCGGCGCGCCGGGCGGCGCGGGACGGGACGAGGCGACGGGAGCGGAAGTTCATGGGCAGTCCTCCGATGATCGACGGCGCGTTCGCCCGCTGGCTGGCCGCCCGGGCCGGTCAGGCGCTGCTGGCGCTGCGGGCCGAGTTGGGGTTCGCGGACGCGGGAGCGCTGAAGTCGGCCGGGGACAAGGTCTCGCACGACCTGATCCGCACCGAGTTGGCGCAGTGGCGGCCGGGCGACGCGGTCCTCTCCGAGGAGGACGAGGGGTCGCGGCTGGCGTGGGCGGCGGAGGTGAACACCGGGGCGGTGTCCCGGTTGACCGCCGACCGGGTGTGGATCGTCGACCCGCTGGACGGCACCCGGGAGTTCGCCGAGGAGGGCCGTTCGGACTGGGCGGTACACGTGGCGCTCTGGTCGCGTACCGCGCCGACGCCGCACGGGCTGGTCGCCGGGGCGGTGGCGTTGCCGGCGCAGCAGCGGGTGCTCGCGACCGACTACCCGCCGGCGTACCCGCCGCTGACGGTGGAGGCGGCGGCCGCGGGCGGGCGGCGGACCATCCGGTTGGCGGCCAGCCGGAGCCGGCCGCCGGTCTTCCTCACCGACCTGGCCGAGGAGGTGGGGGCGCACCTGGTGCCGATGGGCTCGGCCGGCGCCAAGATCGCGGCGGTGGTGACCGGTGAGGTGGACGCCTACATCCACGCCGGCGGCCAGTACGAGTGGGACTCGGCGGCGCCGGTGGCTGTGGCGACGGCCACCGGGCTGCACGCTTCCCGGATCAATGGTTCTGCGCTGAAATACAACGAGGCGGATCCGCGCCTGCCCGACCTGCTGGTCTGTCGTGCGGATCTCGCTCCCCGGTTGCTTGCGGCGTTGCAGAGACATTCGGGGTAGCCTGAGCGTCTTCCTGACGTACCCGACCGGAAAGGTCTGGAATCGGATGAGCGAGCGAATCGAGTCCCGGTCGTGACCGGCCCCGCCTACCAGGTCTCGCACCTCGACGCGTTGGAAGCCGAGAGCATCTTCGTGATGCGCGAGGTGGTCGCCGAGATGGAGCGCCCGGTGCTGCTCTTCTCCGGCGGCAAGGACTCGATCGTGATGCTGCGGTTGGCCCAGAAGGCGTTCGCGCCGGCCAACATCCCCTTCCCCGTGATGCACGTGGACACCGGGCACAACTTCCCCGAGGTTCTCGAATACCGGGATCAGCGGGTCGCCGAGCTGGGCCTGCAGCTGGTGGTGGCGAGCGTGCCGGAGGCGTTGGCCAGCGGGCTGGTGCGCGAGTCGGCCGACGGCATGCGCAACCGGATCCAGACCCCGGTGCTGCTGGACGCGGTGGAGAAGCACCGTTTCGACGCGCTCTTCGGCGGCGCCCGCCGGGACGAGGAGAAGGCCCGGGCCAAGGAGCGGGTGTTCAGCTTCCGGGACGAGTTCGGCCAGTGGGACCCGAAGAACCAGCGTCCCGAACTGTGGGCGCTCTACAACGGCCGGCACCACCCGGGCGAGTCGATCCGGGTCTTCCCGCTGTCCAACTGGACCGAGCTGGACGTCTGGCACTACATCGCCCGAGAGCGGATCGCGCTGCCGTCGATCTACTACGCGCACGAGCGCGAGGTGGTCGAGCGGGACGGGATGCTCTACGCGGTCAACGAGTTCTTCCGGCCCCGGGCGGGTGAGGAGCGGTTCAAGGCGCGGGTGCGCTACCGCACGGTCGGCGACGCGTCCTGCACCGCCGCCGTCCGCTCGGACGCCGACACGGTGGAGAAGGTCATCGAGGAGGTCGCCGCCACCCGGATCACCGAGCGCGGCGCGACCCGGGGTGACGACCGGGTCAGCGAGGCCGCCATGGAGGACCGCAAGCGGGAGGGCTACTTCTGATGACCACCGAGACCGTCGCGCCGGACGGCGCGAACCCGGCGGGCGGCCGCGCCGCCACCGGGGCCGGGCCGGAGCCCCGCCGCATGGACCTGCTGCGCTTCGCCACCGCGGGCAGCGTGGACGACGGCAAGTCGACGCTGATCGGCCGGCTGCTGTACGACACCAAGTCGCTCTTCACCGACCAGCTCGCCGCCGTCGAGGCGGTCAGCGCGGCGCGCGGCGACGAGTACACCAACCTGGCGTTGCTCACCGACGGCCTGCGGGCCGAGCGGGAGCAGGGCATCACCATCGACGTGGCGTACCGCTACTTCGCCACGCCGCGGCGGAAGTTCATCATCGCCGACACCCCCGGGCACATCCAGTACACCCGGAACATGGTGACCGGGGCGTCCACCGCCGACCTGGCGCTGATCCTGGTCGACGCCCGCAAGGGCCTGGTCGAGCAGTCCCGCCGGCACGCGTTCCTCTGCTCGCTGCTGCGGGTCCCACACCTGGTGCTCTGCGTCAACAAGATGGACCTGGTCGATTTCTCGCAGGAGGTCTTCGAGCGGATCGCCGACGAGTTCACCGCGTTCGCCGCGAAGCTCGACGCGCCCGATCTGACGGTGGTGCCGATCTCCGCGCTGCGCGGCGACAACATCGTCAGCCGGTCGGAGAACATGCCCTGGTACGAGGGGCCGTCGCTGCTGCACCACCTGGAGCGGGTGCACATCGCCAGCGACCGCAACCTGGTCGACGTCCGGTTCCCGGTGCAGTACGTGATCCGTCCGCAGTCCACCACCGTCACCGACTACCGCGGCTACGCCGGCCAGGTGGCCTCCGGCGTGCTCAAGCCGGGCGACGAGGTGATGGTGCTGCCGTCCGGCTTCACCAGCCGGATCGCCGCGGTGGAGACCGCCGACGGGCCGGTCGCGGAGGCGTTCCCGCCGATGTCGGTGACCGTACGCCTGGAAGACGAGATCGACATCTCCCGGGGCGACCTGATCTGCCGGCCGAACAACGCCCCGGCGGTGGCCCAGGACATCGAGGCGATGGTCTGCTGGTTGGACGAGACCCGGCCGCTGCAGGTCGGCGGCAAGTACGCCATCAAGCACACCACCCGCTCGGCGCGGGCGATCGTGCGTGGGCTGAACTACCGGCTGGACATCAACTCGCTGCACCGCGACGAGGCGGCCGGCGAGCTGCGGCTCAACGAGATCGGCCGGGTGCGGCTGCGGACCACCATCCCGCTGCTCGCCGACGAGTACCGGCGCAACCGCACCACCGGTGGCTTCGTCATCATCGACGAGACCACCAACCGTACGGTCGGCGCCGGCATGATCATCGAAGCGTCCTGACCGGACCTGGTTCGCCGGTCAGCTTCCGGCTCCGGCGCCGGGGGTCGACACGGTGGTGCGGGCGGCGAGCCGGGTCCAGATCCGGTAGCCGAGCCAGCGGACGGCCGGCGCGGCGCGGCGGCTGAGTTGGCGCCAGGCGCGGAACGCGAAGATCGCGTAACCGGGGGCCAGCAGCAGCGCGCCCGGGACCGGCGCGCGGCTGCCGACCACCAGGCCGGCGGCCACGGTCAGGGTGAGCAGCAGGCAGAGCACCACCGAGGTCGAGCGGAACTGCCGGCGTAGCTGCCAGCGCACCGCCGCCGGCTGCCGGCGCCAGGCCAGCACGCCCACCGCGGCGACCAGCGGCGGCACCGCCAGCGCGGCGGCCAGCCGGGCGGGCCGGCCCGCGTCGCCGAGCGCGCCCGCGATCGCCGTGAACAGCGCCCAGTGCCCGAGGGTGGCCAGCACCAGCAGGTCGAACAGCCGCCAGCACAGCGCGGCGGCGACCGCTTCGTGCGCGGCGGCGGCCCCCGGGTTCTGCGGGTCGGCGGCCAGCGCGGCGGTGAAGCCCCGGGCGGCCCGCCCGGCCCGGTCCCGCGCGGCGTCCAGCAGCGCGAGCTGGCGCAGCGCCGGTTCGTACGCCGGGTCCAGGGCGAGGGCCTGCCGGCAGGCCTCCCGCGCGGCCCGTGGCCGGCCCATCCGGGCGTGCAGCCGGGCGTCGAGCAGGTGTAGCTCGGGGATGTGGCGGGCGAGGTCGAGCGCGGTGTCGGCGTACCGCCGGGCGACCACCACCCGGGTCGGGTTGCCGAGGGTGAGCAGCGCCTCGGCCAGCAGCGCGTTCGCCTCCCACGACCCGGGGGCCAGCTCCAACGCCCGCTGGGCGGCGGCCGCCGCATGCCCGGGGTGCCCGGCGGCCAGCAGGATCCGGGCCTTCTCGGCGAGCAGGTGCTCCTTGGCGGCGGCGACCTCCAGCGCCCGGTCGACCACCCGCATGGCCTCCGCGAGCTGGCCCAGCTCCCGGCGGCAGCGGGCCAGCATGAGCAGCACCCCGACGTGCTCGGGCTGCTCGGCGAGCAGGTCGGTCAGCACCCGTGCCGCGTCGGCGTGCCGCCCCACGCGGATCAGCGCCAGCGCCCGTTCCTGAGCGGCGATACCGGCGTCGCCCACGTCGCCTCCCCAGTCCGTCGCGTCGCCCGCCGGGACACCCTACCGACCGTCGCGTTCGGACCGTCGCGGTGGGAGCGGGGCCGGGGGCGGCTCAGTCCAGGCGGGTGGCGCCCGGCCCGGGAAGCACGGTGACGTGCCCGGGGGCGGTGAAGCCGCGCTCGGCGTACGCGGCCGTGACGGCGGCGGCCACGGCCTCGGCGGCGGCGGCGTCGTCGACCAGGGCGAGGACGCAGCCACCGAACCCGCCGCCGGTCATCCGCGCGCCGAGCGCCCCGGCCGCCAGCGCCGCCTCGACCGCGGTGTCGATCTCCGGGACGGTGATCTCGAAGTCGTCCCGCATCGAGGCGTGCGAGGCGGTCAGCAGCGGGCCGATCTCGCGGATCCGGCCGGCCCGCAGCAGCGCCACGGTGTCCAGTACCCGCTGGTCCTCGGTGACCACGTGCCGCACCCGGCGGCGGGTCTCGTCGTCGTCGAGGCGGGCGAGCGCGCCGTCCAGGTCGGCCACGCTGACGTCGCGCAGCGCCGGTACGCCGAGCTGCTCGGCGGCGTGCTCGCAGGACTTGCGGCGGGCCGCGTACTCGCCGTCGGCGTGCCGGTGCGGGGCCCGGCTGTCGACCACCAGCATGGCGAGGCCGGCGGCGTCCAGGTCGAACGGGATGTGCTCCACCGACTCGTCCCGGCAGTCGAGGAAGAGCGCGTGCCCGGCGCGGCAGCGGATCGCGGCGGACTGGTCCATGATCCCGGTCGGCGCGCCGACGTAGGCGTTCTCGGCCCGCTGGGCCAGCCGGGGCCGCCGCTCGGCGGGCAGGTCCAGCCCGCCCAGGTCGACCAGGGCGGCCAGCACGGCCGACTCCAGCGCGGCCGAGGAGGAGAGCCCGGAGCCGAGCGGCACGTCGGAGGCGATCGCCAGCCGGGCGCCGGGCACGGCGTGGCCGGCCTCGCGCAGCGCCCAGACCACCCCGGCCACGTACGCGGCCCAGCCGGTGACCCGGCCCGGCGCGGCGACCTCGGCGGCGCCGAAACTGACCGTCTCGCCGGTCAGCTCCGACCAGACGGTCCAGGTCCCGCCGGGCTGGGTGGCGGCCGCCGCCACGGTGCGCAGGGAGAGCGCGAAGGGGAGCACGAACCCGTCGTTGTAGTCGGTGTGCTCGCCGATCAGGTTGGCCCGCCCGGGAGCCGCCCAGCGGCCCGCCGGCTGCGCCCCGTACGCCGACCGGAAGCCGGCGGTGGCGCGGGCCGCGACGTCGTCGGTCACCGCTGCTCCAGCACGTGGGTGCGGTAGAAGGCCCAGGCGTCGCCGACCATGTCGTGCAGGGTCGGCTTCCGCGGCACCCAGCCGAGTTCGGCGCGGGCCAGCGCGGACGAGGCGACCAGCTCGGCCGGGTCGCCCTCCCGGCGCGGCGCGACCTCCACCGGCACCGGGTGCCCGGTGACCTCGCGGACCACGTCGACGACCTGCCGGTTGGTGAAGCCGCTGCCGTTGCCGAGGTTGTAGATGCGGTGCTGGCCGGGGGCCGCCGTGTCCAGCGCGAGCAGGTGGGCCCGGGCCAGGTCGGCGACGTGGATGTAGTCGCGCACGCAGGTGCCGTCGACGGTGGGGTAGTCGTCGCCGAAGAGCTGGAGCTTCTCCCGGCGGCCGGCGGCCACCTCGAGCGCGATCGGGATCAGGTGGGTCTCCGGGTCGTGCCGCTCGCCGAGCGCGACGTCGCCGTCCAGGTGGGCGCCGGCCACGTTGAAGTAGCGCAGCGAGACGGCGGCCAGGCCGTGTGCGATCGCCTCGGAGGTGAGCGCCATGTCGACGGCGAGCTTGGTGGCCCCGTACGTGTTGGTGGGGGCCTTGACGGCGGTCTCCGGGATCGGCAGCTCGGTGGGGTTGCCGTAGACGGCGGCGGTGGAGGAGAAGACCAGCCGGGGCACCCCGGCGGCGCGGACCGCGTCGAGCAGCGCGAGCGTGCCGACGGTGTTGGTGTGCCAGTAGAGCTCCGGCTTGACCATCGACTCGCCGGCGGCGATCAGCGCGGCGAAGTGCAGCACCCCGTCGAAGCCCGCCTCGGGGGTGACCACCCGGGCCGCCTCGTGAATGGACGCCTCGACGTGGGTCGCCTCGGGGGCGAGCGCGGCGCGGTGCCCGGTGCGCAGGTCGTCGAGGACGACCACCTGGTGACCGGCGTCCAGCAGCATCCGGGTCACCACGCTGCCGATGAAGCCGGCGCCGCCGGTGACGAGCAGTTTCACGTCGGTCTCCTCCTGCCTGGCCGGGCGGCCGCGACCATGTGGTGATCACCCTACGGCCGCCGGTCGGGCAGCGCTCCGCGTCCGCCCGCTCGCCATTCCATCATAAACTCTCACGATTAAACAGAGCCGAACATTCGCGCTTGTCGGTGGCGACGGCCTCCGCTGTCTACCATCCAAGGCATGCGGGAAGCGGGTCGTCCCGGGCTCCGGCGGCGGACGCGGGAGCGGCCGCGGCGCGAACCGGGCCCGCTCGCCCGGGCGGTGGCCCGGGTCGTGGTCCGCGCCGCGGACGGCGCCACCCGGCTGGTGACCGACCTGCTGGGCGCCAGCCCGGCCGCCGGCCGGGAGCGGATCAGCGAGGCCGACCTGCGCGACCTGGTCGCCGCCAACACGCTGCTGGACCCGGAGGAACGCCGGATCATCGACGAGGTGCTGGTCGCCGGCGCGAGCCTGGTCCGCGAGGTGATGATGCCCCGCACCGAGGTGGTCTTCCTCTCCGCCCGGCTGGCCATCGCCGAGGCGGCCCGGCTGGTCCGCGCCGAACCGCACACCCGCTACCCGGTGGTCGACGGCACCCACGACGACGTGGTCGGCTTCGTGCACCTGCGCGACGTGCTGCTGCGCCCCGAGGTCGACCCGTGCACCACGGTCGGGGAGCTGACCCGGGAGGTGAAGCGACTGCCCGGCAGCAAGCGGGTGCTCGCCGCGCTGACCGAGATGCGCCGGGAGGGACACCACCTGGCCGTGGTGGTCGACGAGTACGGCGGCACCGCCGGCATCGTCACCTGCGAGGACCTGATCGAGGAGCTGGTCGGGGAGATCCACGGCGAGTACGACGGCCCGCCCGAGCCGGTGCGTGCCGGCCTGCCGGCGGTGGTGGACGGCCGGCTCAACCTCGCCGACTTCGCCGAGCGCACCGGCGTGCGCCTGCCCGCCGGCCCGTACGAGACGGTCGGCGGGTACGTGATGGCGGCGCTGGGCCGGCTGCCGGTGGCCGGCGACGAGGTGCCGGTGGCCGTCGAACCGGACGGCGGCCCGGCCGGGCCGGGGGAGCCGCCCGGCGGGTGGCTGCTGCGGGTGCTGGCCCTGGAGGGGCGCCGGGTGGCCCGGCTCGCCGTCTCCGCGGTGCGCCTGCCCGAACAGCGCCGCGAGGTCGACACGCCCGCCGCGACCGGCCCCGCCCGACCCGTGGGGCCGTCATGACGGCCGCCGGGCGTTGCTGACAGAATTGCCGGCATGTCCGACGTTCCCGCCCGCCCCCGTGTCTTCTCCGGCATCCAGCCGACGGCCGACTCGTTCCACCTCGGCAACTACCTGGGCGCGGTGCGGCACTGGGTGGCGTTGCAGGACACCCACGACGCCTTCTACTGCGTGGTCGACCTGCACGCGATCACCGCGGGGCACGACCCGAAGGTGCTGAAGCAGCGGTCCCGGCTGGCCGCCGCGCAGTTGTTCGCGGTCGGGCTGGATCCGGAGCGCAGCACGCTCTTCGTGCAGTCGCAGGTGCCCGAGCACCCGATGCTGGCCTGGGTGCTGGGCTGCATCACCGGTTTCGGCGAGGCCAGCCGGATGACCCAGTTCAAGGACAAGTCGCAGAAGCAGGGCGGTGAGCGGGCCAGCGTCGGCCTGTTCACCTACCCGATCCTGCAGGCCGCCGACATCCTGCTCTACCAGGCCAACGCGGTGCCGGTCGGCGAGGACCAGCGCCAGCACCTGGAGCTCTCCCGCGACCTGGCCCAGCGGTTCAACTCGCTGTTCGGCCCGACCTTCACCGTGCCGGCGCCGCACATCGTCAAGGACACCGCGAAGATCACCGACCTGCAGGACCCGACCGCCAAGATGTCGAAGTCCAGCTCCTCCCCGGCCGGCATCATCGACCTGCTGGAGGACCCGGCCCGGTCGGCCAAGAAGATCCGCTCCGCGGTCACCGACACCGGTCGGGAGATCGTCTTCGACGCCGAGACCAAGCCCGGCATCGCCAACCTGCTGACCATCCACTCCGCGCTCAGCGGGCGCGGCATCGACGACCTGGTGGCCGCCTACGCCGGCAAGGGCTACGGCGACCTGAAGAAGGACCTGGCCGAGGTGGTCGGGGACTTCGTCCGGCCGATCCAGGAGCGCACCCGTGGCTACCTCGACGACCCGGCGCAGCTGGACAAGCTGCTCGCCGCCGGCGCCGAGAAGGCCCGCGCGGTCGCCGCCGCGACGCTGCGCACCGCGTACGAGCGGGTGGGCTTCTTCCCGCCGGTGCGCGGCGAGTAGCGCCGCGCGGCGCGACGGGTACGGGTTCGGCGGTCGGAGGGGTGGCGCGAAGCGTGGACGGCAGCAACGGGGCGCCCGGGGTGGACGACACCATCCAGATCGGTGTCGCGGTGGACATCCCCGAGCCGTGGGGGGCGATGCTGACCCGACGCCGGGCCGAGGCCGGCGACCCGCAGGCCGCGGACATCCCGGCGCACGTGACGCTGCTCGGGCCGACCGAGATCCCGGTGGCGACGCTGCCCGCCGTGGAGCGGCACCTGGGCGCGGTCGCCGCCGCCCACCTGCCGTTCACCCTGCACCTGCGGGGCACCGGCACGTTCCGGCCGGTGACCCAGGTGGTCTTCGTCGCGGTCGCGGCCGGGATCAGCGAGTGCGAGCTGCTGGCCGCCGCGATCAGCGCCGCCCCCGAGCTGCGCCGCGAGGCCCGCTTCCCCTACCACCCGCACGTCACGGTGGCGCAGGACGTCGCGCCGGAGGCGCTGGACAAGGCGTACGAGGACCTGGCCGACTTCTCCGCGATGTTCGAGGTGGAGGCGTTCACCCTCTTCTCGCACAGCGGGCAGACCCGGTGGCAGCCGCGCCGGGACTTCCAGTTGGGCGGCTGACCCTGCCGACGGCCGGACGGACGCGCGGCGGGCCGGTTACCCGCACGGGCGTCGGGGATCGGCGAGGATGAGCGCGTGAACGTGTTCGGCCGCCTGGAGGCGGGCATCGCGCGACGGCTGGACGCCGCGCGCCACCGCTCCGGCGCGTTCGACCACCTCTGGCGGGCCGGCGTTCTCTACGCCGACCTGCTGGGCGGCCGGCTGGCCGCGGCGATCGCCTACTACGGCTTCTTCGCGGTCTTCGCGCTCGCCCTGGTGGCGTACTGGGTCTTCGGCGCGATCCTGCAGGGCAACCGCGAGGTGAGCGTCGCCGCCGCCGACTTCGTCCGGGAGAACCTGCCGTTCCTCGACCCGGTGCAGATCGCCGAGAGCAGCGGCACGGTCGGGGTGGTCGGCCTGGTCATCCTGGTCTTCACCGGGATCGGCTGGGTGGAGGCGATCCGCTCGTCACAGCGACTGATGTACGGGTTCAACCAGCAGCCGGGCAACCTGGTGGTCCGCCGGCTGGTCGACCTCGGCGTGCTGGTCGTCGTCTTCGTGCTGCTCGGCGTCTCGGTGGCCGCGGTCGACGCGCTGGAGTCGCTGCTGCGCTGGCTGCTGCGCAGCACCGGCTCGCTCGGCCTCACCACCGTCAGCGCCGTGCTGAGCGTGCTGGTCAACGCGGTGCTGGCCACCCTGCTGCTGGTCGCCGTGCCCAGGCTGCGGATGAGCCGGGCCCGGCTGCGCCCGGTGGTGCTGCTGGTCGCGGTCGGCATCACGCTGCTCAACACCGTCGGGCGCTACTACGTGGTGCGCACCGAGCGGAACCCGGCGTACACCGTGGTGGCCGGCGCGGTGGGCCTGCTGCTCTACCTCTACCTGCTCAACCAGCTGCTGCTGTTCGGTGCGGCGCTCGCCGCGACCAGCACCCGGGGGCGGGTGGTGGACCTCGCGGCGGGCGGCCCGCCGCCGGGTGACCTCGACGTGGACACCGATCCCGGCACCCCGGGCGGGGCCGGATGAGCGGGAGGGACAAGCCGGTGCTGATCGTCGTCGACCAGGACTCGTCGGTGCCGCCGTACGAGCAGGTGCGCGGGCAGCTCGCGGAGATGGTCGGTGACGGCCGGCTGCCGGTGGGCACCCGGCTGCCCACCGTCCGGCAGCTCGCGGCGGACCTGAACCTGGCCGCCAACACGGTGGCCCGGGCGTACCGCGAGCTGGAGGCGGCCGGCCTGCTGCGCACCCGGGGTCGGCACGGCACGTTCGTCGCACCCGGGCGGGACGATGCGATGGACCGGTTGCAGCGGGCAGCGGCCGACTACGCGGCGCAGGCCGGCCGGCTCGGGGTGCCGCCCGCGGCGGCGCTCGCCCTGGTCCGTGCCGCGCTGGACGCGACCCGGCCGGGCTGACCAGCACACGCTCGCCCCGGCGCGGGCCACGCTGGCCGACGCGCCGGCGCCGGCCACGACACGCTCGCCCGGGCTCGGCGGGTGCGGTGCGGGGGCGGGACACGGTGGCCGCCAGGGCGCCGCGCGGCCGGGCCGACCGCGACGGGCGGCCGATGCGCGATCGGCCCCGCGTCCCGCGCTCGCCGGCGGCCGGCCGTGAATGGGCGATTGCCGCCCGGGATTCCGGCGGGACGGACCATGATGGGCCGGTGGGCGCACTCGTGACGTTGGACCTGCCGGACGACTCGCCGATGCTCGGCCTGCCCTGGATCATCACCTTCGGCCCGCTCGGCGACGCCGACGAGTGGGAGCCGGTGGTCTGCGGCCCGTACGAGCGGGCGCACGCGCTGGCGCTGGCCGAGGCGGTGGTGGCCGAGGAACAGCTGATGGCGGTGGTCGAACCGCTGCTGCCGGCGGTCTCCGCTGACGAGATCCGGGGCGAGATCGCGGCCGCCCAGATCGTCGCCGAGGACGAGATCGCGCAGGTCGAGGGGGCCGACCTCTACGGCGACTTCGAGGACACCATCGACGAGGAACTGGAGGCGGCGGCCGCGGCGGACCAGCGTACCGAGCCGACCCGCCCGCCGAGCGAGGCCGAGCTGCGGGAGGGCTTCCGGCGGATCGCCGCGAAGCTCACCGGCGCCGCGTCCTGAGCCCGGCGGCGACCGGCCCGGGCGGGGCCGGTCGGGCCGCTGGCGGGGGACCGCCGACGGCCGGGGCGCGGCCCGGGCAGGAGCGGCCCGGCCGTGCGCCGGTCAGTGGCGGCGCGGCGGGCCGTCCAGCACGCAGAACTCGTTGTCCTCCGGGTCGGCGAGGACGACGAAGCCCTCCTCGCCGGTCTGCCCCACGTCGGCCGGCCGGGCGCCCAGCTTCACCAGCCGGTCCACCTCGTCGGCCGGCTCGCCGTCGGCGACCAGGTCGAGGTGCAGCCGGTTCTTGTCGCGCTTGGGCGTACCCGACCCCTGCAACCAGACCGTGGGCGCGCCGATCGCGTCCGGCGGCGGGTACAGCTTGGCGCTGCCGTCACCGCCCTGCTCGACCCGGTAGCCGAGCGCCGCGGACCAGAACGTCGCCATCCGGTCGACGTCCGTCACGTCGAGGGTGTACTGGGCCACCCGTGCCATGGGGGATCACCTCCGGGGGGAACCGTCCTGGCACCTCCTACCCCCGCGGGCGGTGGCGACACGTCCGCCGATGGACGCCGGCGCCTCGCGGAGCGGACTCCACGAGGCGCCGGCGCCACCTCACCCCCCACCACAAGGGGTCGGTGGCCCAGCCGCCCGTCGGCGCGGGGCACAACGGACGACCAGGTCGATGACGGGTTACCCGCTCAGCGCCGTTCGAACCAGGCAGCCGCGTCGACCGGGAGCAGATGGCCGGAGCCCTGCCCGGTGAGCGCCTCGCTGGCGGCGATCGGCTCGCCGTACCCGTCGATCAGGGCCGGGGCACCGCTGATGTTGACCACGCAGGTCAGCACGGTGTCACCGGCGGCACGGCTGAAGGCCAGCACGCCCGGCGCGGTCTCCAACCAGGTCACCCCGCCGGCGTCGGCGGCCAGCGCCGGGTGTTCCCGGCGGATCCGCAGCGCCGTGCGGTAGAGCTCCAGGGTCGAGCCCGGCACGCCGGTCTGGGCGGCGACCGACAGGGCCCGCCAGGTCTCCGGGGCGGGCAGCCAGCTCAGCTCGCTGCCGGCCGGCCCGAAGCCGTACGGGGCCAGCTCGCCGCTCCACGGGATCGGCACCCGGCAGCCGTCCCGGCTCTCGCCGGTGCGCAGGAACGCCGGGTCCTGGCGCAGCTCGTCGGGGAGGTCGAGCACCTCCGGCAGGCCCAGCTCCTCGCCCTGGTAGAGGTACGCGCAGCCGGGCAGGGCGAGCATCAGCAGGGTGGCCGCGCGGGCCCGGCGCAGCCCCTCCGGGCCGTCGCCGTAGCGGGTGACGTGCCGCTGCTTGTCGTGGTTGGAGAGGACCCAGGTGGTGGGCGCGCCGACGATGGTGGCCTCGGCGAGCGCGGTGTCGATCACCTTGCGGAACGACTCGGCCGACCAGGTGGCGTCGAGGAAGTCGAAGCTGAACGCCTGGTGCAGCTCGTCCGGGCCGATGTAGCGGGCCAGCCGCTGCGGCGTCTCGGCCCACGCCTCGGCGACCGCCATCCGGCCGCCCGGGTAGCTGTCCAGGATCGGCCGCCAGGCGCGGTAGATGTCGTGCACCTCGTCCTGGTCGAAGTAGGGCAGCCGGCCCTTGCCCAGCAGCTCCACCTGGCGCTGCCCGGTGGTCATCGTGCTGAAGCCGACGTCCGGCAGGCCCTCGGCCTTGATCATTCCGTGCGCCACGTCGATCCGGAAGCCGTCCACGCCCCGGTCCAGCCAGAACCGCAGGACGTCCTCGAACTCGGCGCGCACCTGCGGGTGCCGCCAGTTCAGGTCCGGCTGGGCCGGGTCGAACAGGTGCAGGTACCACTGGCCGTCCGGCACCCGGGTCCAGGCCGGCCCGCCGAAGATGCTCTCCCAGTCGTTCGGCGGCAGCTCGCCGTGCTCGCCCTGGCCGTCGGCGAAGAGGTAGCGCGCCCGCTCCGCGGAACCGGGGGCGGCGGCCAGGGCGGCCTGGAACCACGGGTGCGCGCTGGAGGTGTGGTTGGGCACCAGGTCGACGATGATCCGCAGGCCGAGCGCGTGCGCGTCGGTGATCATGGCGTCGAAGTCGGCGAGGGTGCCGAACATCGGGTCGACGTCGCGGTAGTCGGCCACGTCGTAGCCGCCGTCGACCATCGGCGAGGTGTAGAAGGGGGTCAACCAGAGCGCGTCCACCCCGAGGTCGCGCAGGTACGGCAGGCGCTCCCGGATGCCGCGCAGGTCACCGATGCCGTCGCCGTCGCTGTCGGCGAAGCTGCGGACGTAGACCTGGTAGACGACGGCGGAGCGCCACCAGTCGGCGTCGGAGGTCTGCGGGGTGGGGTGGCTGGCGGTCATCGAGGCGTTCCCCGTTCTGTGGCGCGGGACGGCGGCACCCGGCGCGGGCGTGGCGGTGGACGCACGGGTGTCTGAGCAGGATGCCGCTCCGGCGTTGCAAGAGTCAAGCAGTCTTTGCGCAAGAAATGACGCCAATCACCGGATCAGGCTGGCACGGCGAGCGCGGGCGGCGCGGGCCGTTGCCCGCTCACCTCGCCGCTGCCCGGCCGGCCACCGGCCGCCCGGGCGACCGCGGTCGACCCGCGCACCACCAGCTCCGGGCGGAACAGGTACTCCGAGTGCGGGGCGGCGTGCCCGTTGATCTCGTCGACCAGGGCCCGCACCGCGGCCACCGCCATCGCCGCCACCGGCTGGCGCATGGTGGTCAGCGGCGGGTCGGTGAACGCCATCAGCGGCGAGTCGTCGTAGCCGACCACCGACAGGTCGGCCGGCACCGACAGGCCGCGCTGCCGGGCCGCCCGGATGGCGCCGAGCGCCATCAGGTCCGAGCCGCAGACGATGCCGGTGACGCCCCGGTCGAGCAGCCGGCCGGCGGCCGCCTCGCCACCCTCCACACCGAACAGCGACAGCTCGGCCAGTTCGTCTAGGTCGGCGGCGGGGAGCCCGGCCAGCCGGCTCATCGCGCTGCGCCAGCCGGCCACCTTCCGCTGCACCGGCACGAACCGGTCCGGACCGGTGATCAGGCCGATCCGGCGGTGCCCGAGCGCGACCAGGTGGGCCACCGCCAGCTCGGCGGCCTCGCCGTCGTCGCAGGAGACGAAGGGAGCGGCGATGCCGGGCACGTATCCGTTGATCATGACCACCGGCAGCGGGCGGGCGATCAGCGCGCGGTAGCGGTCGTGGTTGGCGGCGGTGTCGGCGTGCAGGCCGGAGACGAAGGCGATCCCGGAGACCTGCCGGTCCAGCAGCATCTCGACGTACTCGTCCTCGGTAACCCCGCCCGCGGTCTGGGTGCACAGCACCGGGGTGAACCCGCTCTGCGCCAGCGTCGACTCGATCACCTGGGCGAAGGCGGGGAAGATCGGGTTGTCCAGCTCCGGGACGACCAGACCGACCAGGCCGGCGCTGCGCTTGCGCAGTCGGGCCGGGCGCTCGTAGCCGAGCACGTCGAGGGCGGTCAGGACGGCCTGCCGGGTCTCCGGGGCCACGCCCGGGCGGTCGTTGAGCACCCGCGACACCGTGGCCTCGCTGACTTCGGCCTGTTGGGCGATGTCGGACAGTCGAGCGCGCATGGCGGCACTTTAGCTCACGGGCAAGTTCTTGCGTACACTCTTGCAAGCCCTTCCATTCTCTGAAACGCCTTGCTAACGTCCCCGCAACATGCGAGAGCAGCGGCGCGGCACCCTAGCGCCGGTTGGCAAGAACTTACAGAGGTTTCCACTGGCGGGGCCGCCTTCCCCCGGCGGACCGCCATGACGACAGGAGTACCGATGCGCATCCGTACCGCGGGTGTGGTCGCCGCCTTCGCCCTGGCGCTCGCCGCGTCCGGCTGCGGCGGCAGCGACGAGCCGGCCGCCAATGAGTCCCCCAAGGCTGCCGCCGGCGGCAAACTGGTGATCTGGGCCGACGACAAGCGGGCCGCGGCCCTCAAGCCGTTCGGTGAGAAGTTCGGCCAGGAGAACGGCGTCACCGTCGAGGTGCAGGCCGTCTCCAAGGACCTGCAGACCAACTTCGTCACCGCGCACCAGCAGGGCAGCGGCCCGGACGTGGTGGTCGGCGCGCACGACTGGATCGGCAACCTGGTGCAGAACGGCGCCATCGACCCGGTGCAGCTGACCGCCGAGCAGAAGAGCGCGTTCAACCCCACCGCTGTCAAGGCCGTCACCTTCAACGGCCAGCTCTACGGCGTGCCGTACGCGATGGAGAACCTCGCGCTGATCCGCAACACCGCGCTGGCCCCGGAGGCGCCGAAGACCATCGAGGAACTGGTCGCCACCGGCAAGAAGCTCAAGGCGGAGAAGAAGGCCAGCGAGATCCTCTGCCTGCAGTCCGGCCAGAACGGCGACGCGTACCACATCTACCCGCTGTACACCTCGGCCGGCGGCTACCTCTTCGGCACCGCGGCCAACGGTGACTACGACCCGAAGGACCTGGGCGTGGGCAAGCCGGAGTCGATCGAGGCGTTCAAGAAGATCGCCGCGCTCGGCGAGAAGGGTGAGGGTGCGTTGAAGCGCTCCATCACCGCCGAGAACTCGATCGCCAACTTCGGCGCCAAGAAGTGCGCCTTCCTGGTCTCCGGCCCGTGGGCCATCGCGGACGCCAAGAAGGCGAACATCTCCTACGACATCTCCCCGGTCCCCGGCTTCGCCGGCGGTAAGGAGGCGCAGCCGTTCGTCGGCGTCCAGTCCTTCTACGTGGCGGCCAAGGGCAAGAACAAGGCGCTGGCCCAGGAGTTCGTGGCCAACTACGTCACCACCCCCGAGCTGGCCGTGGCGCTGTACAACGCCGAGCCCCGCCCGCCGGCGCTGACCGCGGCGCTGGACCAGGTCAAGGGCACCGACCCGGACCTGGCCAAGTTCCAGGAGGCCGGCAAGAACGGCCAGGTGCTCCCGGCGATCCCGGCGATGGCCGCGATCTGGGACCCGTTCGGCAAGGCGCAGGCCGCGATCATCGGCGGCGCCGACCCGACCAAGACGATCACCGCGGCCGGCAAGACCATCTCCGGCCAGATCAAGTAATGAGCACGCCGCTGTCCGGCCCGGGACCTGCTCAGCAGGTCCCGGGCCGGGAGCCCGTCGGCTCCGGGCTCCCGCGCTCGTCCGGTACCGCGCGGAACCACGCGCCGATCACCGTGACCGGCCTGCTGGTCAAGGTGGTCCTGCTCGGCCTGGTGGCCGGGATCGCGATCTGGGCGGCCTTCCCGCTCATCGAGGCCGAGAAGTGGGCCGGGCTGGCCCTGCTGGCGGTCACCACCGCCGGACTGTTCTACCTCTACCTCACCCGCCGGCACGTCCCGGCCAAGTACCTGGTCCCCGGCACGCTCTTCCTGATCGCCTTCCAGGTCTTCCCGGTGCTCTACACGGCGAGCACCGCCTTCACGAACTTCGGCGACGGACACCGCGGCAGCAAGGACGACGCGATCGTCGCCATCCAGACCGCCTCGGTCAAGCAGGTGCCCGGGTCCACCGAGTACGCGCTCTCCATCGCCACCACCGGCGACCCGGCCAGCGGCCCGCTGGTCTTCCTGGTCACCGACCCGGCCACCGGGGTGGTCTCGGTCGGCGACGCCGAGGGGCTGCGCCGGCTCGACCCGGCCGACGTCACCGTCGCCCCGGGCGGCAAGGTCACCGCCGCCGACGGCTACACCGTGTTGAACTTCGGCCAGGCCGGCGCCCGCAGCCAGGAGATCACCGACCTGATCGTGCCGACCGCCGGTGGCGCCATCCGCTCCACCGGTCTCACCCGCGCCTACGAGGGCAAGGCCATGCGGGCGTACGACGCGGGCTGCGACTGCGTCCGGGACGCCGAGAGCGGCAGGACCTGGACCGCTGACGAGTCCAGCGGCGCCTTCGTGGCCGCCGACGGTGAGCGGCTGGCGCAGGGCTGGAAGGTCAACGTCGGGATCGACAACTTCGCCCGGGTGCTCACCGAGCCGGCCATCTCCGGCCCGTTCTTCGGCACGCTGGTCTGGAACTTCGCCTTCGCGATCGGCTCGACCGGGCTGACCTTCCTGCTCGGCATGGGCATCGCGCTGGCGTTGCACTCGCCCCGGATGCGCGGCACCAACCTCTACCGGGTGCTGCTGATCCTGCCGTACGCCATGCCGTCGTTCGCCATGCTGCTGGTCTGGCGGGACATGTTCAACACCGACTTCGGCCTGATCAACAACCTGTTCGGGCTGGGCGTGGACTGGTTCGGCCAGGACTGGTCGGCCCGCGCCGCGGTGCTGCTGGTGCAGCTCTGGCTCGGCTACCCGTACATGTTCCTGGTGACCACCGGCGCGCTCCAGGCGATCCCGCGCGAGCTGACCGAGGCCACCTCGGTCGACGGCGCGTCGCCGTTGCAGTCGTTCCGGTCGGTCACCCTGCCGCTGCTGCTGGTCGCGCTCTCCCCGCTGCTGATCGCGTCGTTCGCGTACAACTTCAACAACATCAACGCGATCTGGCTGACCACCGAGGGTGGGCCGTTCCCGGCCGACAACCCGACCAACGGGGCCACCGACCTGCTGATCACCTACACCTACCGGTTGGCGTTCGGCGCGCAGGGCGCGGAGTTCGGGATGGCCGCCGCAGTGTCGATCTTCATCTTCGCGATCGTCGCGACGGTCTCGGCGATCAGCTTCCGGCGCACCCGCAAGCAGGAGGAGGTGTACTCGTGAGCGCGAGGAGTGAGCTTGCGAGCCCCGCAGTCGCGAACGGCAGGTGGGTCCGGTGACCACCCTCAGCGGCGTACGGGCCGCCGGTGACACGGCCGGCGGCGCGCCGGTCGCCAACCGCAACGCCCGGAGTGGGCGGCGTGGCCAGTGGCTCCGCCAGGTCGGCTGGCGGCACGTGGTCGGGTTGCTGGCGGTGGCGTTCAGCCTCTTCCCGATCCTGTTCGTGCTCTCCGCGGCACTGAACCCGCGCGGCACGCTCTCCTCGACCGAACTGGTGCCGACCGAGGGTGTGTCGGTCGAGAACTTCGGCAACCTCTTCGAGCGGACCGCCTTCGGCCACTGGTTCCTCAACAGCCTGCTGATCGCCGGCACGGCGAGCTTCGTGTCGATCTTCCTCTCCGCGCTGGCCGCGTACGCCTTCTCCCGGATGCGGTTCGCCGGCCGCCGGATCGGGCTGCTCACCCTGCTGCTGATCCAGATGTTCCCGCAGTTCCTGGCGATCGTGGCGATCTTCCTGATCTTCACGACGGTCACCGACCTGTGGCCGGGCATCGGGTTCAACACGCCCTGGGGACTGTTCCTGCTCTACATGGGCGGCGCGCTGGGCGTGAACACCTGGCTGATGAAGGGCTTCTTCGACACGCTGCCCCGGGAGTTGGACGAGTCGGCCACCATGGACGGCGCCACCCACGCCCAGGTCTTCTTCCGGATCATGCTGCCGCTGGTGGCGCCGATCCTGGCGGTGACCGCACTGCTCTCCTTCATCGGCACCATCAACGAGTTCATGATCGCCAACGTGTTCCTCACCGACACCGAGTCGAAGACCCTGGCGGTCGGCATGTTCGGCCTGGTGGCCGGCGAGCGGAACAACAACTTCGGGATGTTCGCGGCGGGCACCCTGCTCACCGCGGTCCCCACCGTGCTGGTGTTCCAACTCCTTCAGCGCTACATCGTCTCCGGGCTCACCGCCGGAGCCGTCAAGGGATGACCCGCAGGGGTGGCCGCTCGCCGTCGTGGGTGTGGCGAGCGGTGCCACTGCGCTGCGGGGCCGGCGCCGTCCGGACGAGTGGCGGCCCCCCGCACCGCGCCCCGGCGTCGGTGCGAGCTGCGGCAAGGGCGTCGTGTCGACGTACACCGGAGCAGTCACGGGCCGAACGCCGCAGCCGGGGAACCGGCCGCGGTGGACGCCCCTTCCTCTCCCCGGCCGACCCAACCCGAAAGGTTCGACCATGCCGTTCCAGCCGCACCACGACGGGTCCGAGCTGTACGTCCCCGAGCAGGAGCCGTCGCTCGGCCAGACGGTCGACGTCTTCGTCCGGGTGCCGGCCGGTGCCGACGTCCGCCAGGTGCACGTGCGGACCACCGGCGACGGCGAGCCCCGGTTCGCCGAGGCGGCCGTCGACCGCACGGCCGGCGGCGAGGTCTGGTGGCGGGCCGCGGTGCAGGTGCGCAACCCGGTGAGCAACTACCGGTTCCTGCTCACCGGCGCGCACGGCCGCCGCTGGTTGAACGCCGCCGGGCTGGTCGACCACGACGTGCCGGACCACGGGGACTTCCGGCTGGTCTCGTACGATCCGCCGCCGGCCTGGGCCCGGGACGCGGTGGTCTACCAGATCTTCCCGGACCGGTTCGCCCGCTCGGCCGCCGCCGACGGCCGGCCGCTGCCCGACTGGGCGATCCCCTGCGACTGGGACACCCCGGTGATCGGGCGCGGACCGGAGACCCCGCGCCAGTTCTACGGCGGTGACCTGGACGGCGTCACCGAACGACTGGACCACCTGGCCCGGCTCGGCGTGAACACCGTCTACCTGACCCCGATCTTCCCGGCCCGCTCCAACCACCGCTACGACGCGGCCAGCTTCGACACGGTGGACCCGCTGCTCGGCGGGGACGCCGCCCTGGTCCGCCTCGCCGACGCGGTGCGGGCCCGGGGCTGGCGGCTGCTCGGCGACATCACCAGCAACCACACCGGCGACGCGCACCAGTGGTTCACCGCCGCCAGCTCGGACGTGCGCGCGGCCGAACGGGAGCTGTACTACTTCGACCAGGTGACCGGGGACTACGAGTCCTGGAACGGGGTCAAGTCGCTGCCGAAGCTGAACTGGGGCAGCGCCGAGCTGCGCCGGCGCTTCGCCACCGCCGACGACGCGCTGCTGCGCCGCTGGCTGCGCCCGCCGTACGGGCTGGACGGCTGGCGGGTGGACGTGGCGAACATGACCGGCCGGCGGGGCGCGGACGCGTACACCCACGAGGTGGCGGCGCTGCTGCGCCGGGTGGTCGCGCAGACCCGCGCCGACGGGCTGCTGATGGCCGAGCACGGTCACGACCACACCGGTGACCTGGACCGGGACGGCTGGCACGGCACGATGAACTACGTCGGGTTCACCGACCCGGTCTGGTCCTGGCTGCGCCACGGCGACCAGCCGCTGCCGAACTTCCTCGGCACCCCGGGCGGGGTGGCCCGCCGGGACGCCGACGCCGTGCTCGCCACCATGAACTGCTACCGGTCGCTGGTCTCCTGGCGGTCGTACGTGCACTCGTGGCAGCTGCTGGGCTCGCACGATTCGGCCCGGATCCGCACAGTGGTCGGCGACGCGGCCGGGCACGAGGTCGCCGCCGGCCTGCTCGCCACCATGCCGGGCATCCCGATGATCTTCGCGGGGGACGAGCTGGGGCTGACCGGCGACAACGGCGAGGGGTCGCGCACCCCGATGCCGTGGCACCGGCCGGAGCGCTGGGACGCCGGCACGTTCGCCACGTACCGGGCGCTGATCGCGCTGCGCCACGCCGAGCCCGCGCTGCGTCGGGGCGGGCTGCGCTGGCTGCACGTCGACGCCGACACGCTGGTGTTCCTGCGCGAGGCGCCGACCGGGTCGGTGCTGGTGCTGGCCCGTCGGGCGGCCGGCGCGCCGGTCCGGCTGACCGGCCTGCCGGGCGGCGGGAACGTCTACGGCGGAGCGCCGGCGCTGCGCCCGGACGCGGACGGCGCGTGCACTCTGCCGGGTGACGGCCCGACCTTCCAGGTGTGGCGGCTCTGACGCCGTTCCGATCGCGGATCTCCGGCTTTCTTGGCACGCCTTCGTGGCGAATTACCGTTCCGGTGGAATGGGCGGACGGACGAACGTCTTCAACAATTACCCGAACGACGTGCAACCTGCCGTCCATTGTCACCGATTCTGATCGTTGACCTTCGCCAGATCCGCTGGTCAGGCTCGGATCGGCGGCGTGGGTGGCAATTCCTCCGGGACACCGCTTCCGTTTTGGGTCCTTTTTCCATCGGGGGCGGCGGCCCGGTGTCCGATCTGTTTCACTGACGCCTCCCTGTTGGTCACCCGCGAGCCGGCGCATCGGCGCCGTCGATTCTTGGGAGATTCCCGTGAAGTTGTCGGTCCTCATGCCCGTCTACAACGAAGTGGCGCGCGTAGCGGATGCCGTGAAGCAGGCGTTGGCGGTCGACTACCCGTGCGCGGTCGAACTCGTGGTGGTCGACGACGGCAGCCGGGACGGCACCGGGGAGATTCTGCGTCGGGCCGACGACGCCCGACTACGGGTGATCACGCATGCGCGTAACGCGGGGAAGGGTGCGGCCATCAAGACCGCCGTCGACAGCGCCGAGGGCGACTACATGGTGATCCTGGACGCGGATCTGGAGTACGACCCGCAGGACATTCCCAAGCTGCTCGACCCGGTGCTCGACGGCCGGGCCACGGTGGTCTACGGCAATCGGACCTTCGGCAGCCACAGCGCCTACAGCTTCTGGTACGTGATGGGCAACAAGGGCGTCACGATGGCGGCGAACGTGTTGTTCAACTCCTACATCAGTGACCTGGAGACCTGCTTCAAGTTGATGCCGGTGGCGCTCTACCGCTCGCTCGACATCCGCTCCCGGGGCTTCGGGATGGAGGCCGAGGTGACCGGCAAGCTGCTGCGCCGCCGGATCCGGCCGTACGAGGTGCCGATCAGCTACCGCGCCCGCGGTCGCGAGGAGGGCAAGAAGATCACCTGGCGGGACGGGGTCGAGGCGGTGTGGATCCTGGGTCGGGAGCGCTTCCGCCGCCGTCCCACCGGTACCCCTGCTCACTGAGCGGGGCCGGTCGTGATGGCGGGAGAGCGTGGTGCGGGGGCCGTCGGTCGCCTCGTCGTCCGGGTCGTCGTGGCGACCCTCGGCGTCGGTTGTCTGGTCGTGACCGGTGAAGGGGCCTGGCAGGCCACCGGTCACGGGGTCGCCTACCTGCGCGACCCCGAACACAACCCGGGGGCTCGGCGTTCCCAGGTGGACTTCGAATCGCTGCGCCGGGAGTTCGCCGACCAGGTGCCACCCGGCAGCCGGGTCTACCCGGTGCCGGCGGCCACCGACCGGACCCTGTGGCGGCAGCGGCTGGCCGAGTTCGCGGCGCTGACCGGCAGCCTGGTCGTCGGCAACCCGGACGCCGCGGACCACCTGGTGAGCGTCGGTGTGGTGGAGCAACCCGGGCCGACCGGCCCGCGGGTCCGGCTGGTCGTGCGGCGGGCCGGGCGATGACGCCCGTCGTCGCCGGACTGTCGCTCCTGGTCGGCGGGTTTCCGCTGGCGTACGCGCTGCTCCGCAGCCCGTACCTCGCCGTGCTGCTGGCGCCCCTGGTGTCGGCGCTGCTGAGCACCGCCGCGGTGATCCTGATGCTGCTCGCCGGCGGGCCACTGGTGCTCTGGCTCGCGCTGGTGCTGCCCGCGGCGGCGGCGCTGGCGTGGTGGCTGCTGCGCCGGCCCGGCGAGCCGGTGCCGTACGGCGGCTGGTCGTCAGCGCTGCTGACCGCTCTCCCGCTGCTTCCGCCGCTGCTCTTCATCGGCGAACCGGCGGTCCGCTGGGATCCGCACTCCATCTGGTGGTTGCGCGCCGGCTACCTGTCGCACGACGGCGGGTACGCCCGGGAGGCGATCGGCAGTGCCGGCTTCGCCTTCTCGCACACCGACTATCCGCCGCTGGCCTCGGCTCCGTTGGCGGCGGTGTGGAGCGTCGCCGAGCCGGATTTCCGCACCGCGCAGGCGGTCGGGGTCCTGATCGGCTTCTCGGCGATCGCCATGCTGGTGCACCTGGTGCGACGGGTGCTCGCGTTCGCCCCTGCCCCGGTCGCCTGGCCGCTCGCCATCGGGGTCGGCCTGGCCACCTGGGCGACCGCGCCACACGCGCTCACCAGCGGCTACGTCGATCCGCTCTGGTCGGCCGCCGCGGCCGCCGCCGTGGTCGCCCTGCTTCTCGCGGCGGATCCGCTGCGCCGGCCGGCGCTGGCCCTGCTGCTGCTGACCGTGGCCGCGCTTGCCAAGAACGAGGGCCTGGTGGTCGCCGGCGGGGTCGCGGTACTGGCCACGGTGCGGGCCCGGGCCCAGTTGCGGCGGGCCGGGCTGGTCTGGCTTCCGGCGCTGGCCGGGGTCGGCTGGGCGCTGCTCGCCCGGCTGCTGGGTGCCCGCTCCGACATCACCGGGCACGCCGGCCGGGGCGCGGCGTCCGGCTGGGACCCGGAGACGGTCGAGCGGTTCCGGGTGACCCTGCGGGTGCTGCGCGACGTGGTCGGGCCGGTGGCGGCCGGCGCGCTGGCCGTGGCGGTGCTGGGTGCGCTCTTCCTGCGGCGGCACCGCCGACGGGCCGGGCTCGGGTCGGACGGCTGGCTCTGGGCGCTCTGCGGGTACTACCTGGCCGCCCTCACGCTGACCTACGCGTTGGGGCCGAACGACATCGACTGGTGGCTGCGCACCTCGGCGGCCCGGGTCGCCGTGCTGGTCGTCCTGCTCGCGGCGCTGAGCTGCGCCGGCTGGGTAGCGGTCGCGGTCAGCCCCGACCGGAGCGACGAGCCGGCGGTCACCGAGCCGCCGCCGGCCGAGGTGGCGGGGCCGGCTGTCGGGGACCCGGAGCCCTCGACAGCCGACGCGCGGGCGCCGGGTGGCCGGCCGGTCTCGACCGCCGAGGGTCGCTGACCCCACCCCGGCCGGGCGTGGGCGGCACGGCTAGCCCAGCGGGGTCGCGCCGAGCAGGGCCCGCACGCCGGCCAGATAGGTCCGCCGGTCCGGTCCGCCGGTCAGGATGCGTTGGGTGAACCAGCCCGGAACGAGGGCGAAAAGCGCCGCGGCGATCGCGTCCGGGTCGGCGTCCGCGGGCAGCTCGCCGGCCTGCTGGGCCCGGCGCACCAGCAGGCCGAACTGGCTGCGGAAGCCGCTGTACTTCTCCGCGACGAACGCGGCCAGCGCCGGATCGCGCTGCGCCTCGCCCCAGACCTGGATCGCGATGCGCAGCACCCCGTCGGCTCCGAGCTGGGTCTCCACGTACGTCAGGATGCGGTCCAGCGCCTCGACCAGCGGCAGCGGCGGGTCGTGCCGGGCCAACCCGGCGAGCACCTCCCCGGCCCCGCTGACCGCCTCCTCGGCGATGGCGTTGATCAGGTCGTTCTTGCTCGGGAAGTAGCGGTAGACGGCGCCGACGGAGAGGCCGGCCTCGGCGATCACGTCCTGCATCGAGGTGCGGTGGAAGCCCTCCCGGAGGAAGCAGCGCCGGGCCGCGTCGACGATCTGGCGGCGGCGGGCGGCGAGGTGTTCGGCCGAGACACGTGGCACGGGATACATCGTAAAGCGAACGTTCGTTCTTGACAGCGGAGTGGGGTGAGGGGAGTCTGGACCTAAAGAGAACGAGCATTCGTTTTAGGAGATGGGACATGTCGACCCGTACCCGCTCGCCGTTGCTGCTCGCCGTCCTGGCCGCCGCCCTGGTGGTGGGCGTGCAGGCGCTGCTCGTACCGCTGTTCGCGGCCCCGGCCGCCCACCTCGCGCCGCGCGACCTGCCGGTCGCCGTCGCCGGCCCCGCGCCCGCCACCGCCGAACTGGCCGGCCGGCTCGCCGCCGCCCGGCCCGGCGCGTTCGAGGTCACCACCCTGCCGGACGCGGCCGCGGCCGACCGGGCGCTGCGCGACCGCGAGGTCTACGCCGCCTTCGTCGCCGGCCCGGACGGGATCGCCCTGCACACCGCCGCGGCCGCCAGCCCGACGGTGGCGGCACTGCTCACCGAGGCGGCCGGCCAGCTCGCCACCGGGCGGCCGGTACCGGTGGTCGAGGTGGTGCCCGCCGACCCGGACGACCCCCGGGGCGCCGGGTTCGCCGCCGGCTTCCTGCCGCTGGCGCTGACCAGCATGCTCGCCGGGGTGCTGCTCGTCCTGCTGGTCACCGGCCGGGCCGCCCGGCTCGCCGGACTGGCGGCGTACGCCGTGCTGGCCGGCGGGGTCGGGGTGGCGGTGCTGCACGGCTGGCTCGGCCTGCTCGGCGGCGACCCGCTCGCCGAGGCGGCCGTGATCGGGCTCTTCGGGCTGGCCACCGCGGCGGTGGTCGCCGGGCTCGGCGCGCTGCTCGGCCGTCCGGGGATCGGGCTGGGCGCGCTGCTGGTCTTCCTGGTCGGCAACCCGCTCTCGGCGGTCGCCGCGGCCCCCGAGCTGCTGCCGCAGCCCTGGGGCACGGTGGGTCAGTGGCTGCCGGTCGGCGCCGGCGGCACGCTGCTGCGCTCGGCGGCCTTCTTCGACGGCGCCGGGGCCGGCACCCCGCTGGCCGTGCTCGCCGGGTACGCCGTGCTCGGCCTGGCCCTGCTGCTACTGGCCCGGCGTGCGCCCGCGCCGGCCGACGAGCCGGTCGCCGCCCGCCGGCCGGCCCGGGCGGCGGCCGGCTGACCCGCGGCCCGGTCTCCGCCGCGCCCCCTACTACAAACTGTCGTTGATAGGGGAAGATGGTCGCCGTGGAAGCTCTGAGACTGATACTTCGCTACGTCCACCTGATCGGTTTCGCGCTGCTGCTGGGCGGGGCGATCGTCCAGTACGTCAGCGGCCGGCTGCGGATCAACTCGTCGATGCTGTGGGGCGCGGTGATCATGCTGCTCACCGGCATCGGCCTCTCCGCGCCGCTGCGCGACGGCGATGAGCCCGACCCGGCGAAACTTGTTACCAAGTTGGTGCTCGCGCTGCTGATCTTCGTCATGGTCTTCTTCTCCCGCAAGCGAGAGGTGGTCAACCGCGGCCATTTCCTCGCCATCGTCGGTCTGACCCTGGTCAACGCGGCGGTGGCGGTCTTCTGGCGGTAACGTCCCCGACAGGGGGACGGCCCCGGAAAACGGACGTTCGCGACGCCGGAACGCCCACCCGTCGGTGCCGAGAGTGACCTGGCCCACCCCAGGGTTACGTAGGGGTAACAGGCACTCAACAGTCGTGCACGATTGTCGGCCGTTGGGTGGGCGCGGGCGTACGCTCCCGTCCGTAACGTGGGACGCCGGCGGCAAGTCGCCAGGCCGGCTAATGGGCTGCCACCGCGCGACCCGCGGTGAGCAATGGAAGGGAGACGTCTTGCGCTCGGTGCGTGGGATGCGGATCGCCTCGGTCCTCGCGGTGGGTGGGCTCGTGCTGAGCGCCGCCGCGTGTGGCGAGGCCCCCGAGGAGAACAACGGCGCCGGTGACGGCGGCAAGAAGTACAGCGCCTGCATGGTGACCGACGTCGGCGGCATCGACGACAAGTCGTTCAACACCTCGGCCTGGCAGGGCCTGGAGGCCGCCAAGGCCGAGAACGGCAACATCGACATCAAGTACGTGGCGTCGAAGGCCGAGGCCGACTACGAGCCGAACCTGACCCAGTACGTGAACCAGAAGTGCGACTTCATCCTCGCGGTCGGCGGCCTGATGGGCGACGCCACCTCGAAGATCGCCAAGGCGAACCCGAACCAGCAGTTCGGCATCGTCGACGCGAAGCTGCCGGAGAGCAACGTCTACCCGATGCAGTTCGACACCGCCCAGGCCGGCTTCCTGGCCGGTTACCTGGCCGCCGGGATGAGCAAGTCCGGCACCGTCGGCACCTACGGCGGCATGAAGATCCCGCCGGTGACCATCTTCATGGACGGGTACGTCGACGGCGTGGCCCACTACAACAAGACCAAGAGCAAGAGCGTCAAGGTCCTGGGCTGGGACAAGGCCACCCAGAACGGCTCCTTCACCAACGACTTCGTCAAGCAGGACGAGGGCAAGAAGGTCAGCGACGCGCTGGTCGCGCAGGGCGCCGACATCATCATGCCGGTCGCCGGCGGCGCCGGCCTCGGCACCACCGGTGCGGCGAAGGCCTCGGGCGGCAAGTACAACACCATCTGGGTGGACGTCGACGGCTGCGAGAGCACCCCGGACTGCCCGGCGATCATCACCACCGTGGTCAAGAACATCCCGGACGCCGTCAAGGAGGCCGTGCTGAAGGCCGCCGGTGGCGAGAAGCTCAGCGCCAACCCGGGCTTCCTGGGCACCCTGGCCAACAACGGTGTCTCGCTGGCCCCGTACCACGAGTTCGACAGCAAGGTTCCGGCCGAGCTGAAGGCCGAGGTCGACAAGCTGAAGGCGGACATCGCCGCCGGCACCGTCACGGTCACCTCCAAGGCCCAGCCGAAGTGACGCTCGGCCGGCCACCCGCGGTGGGACGATCACCCGGGTAGGCCGGCGAGCGGGACAGCACCACGATCCGGCCGCCCCGAGCACCGCGGGACCTCACCCGCGGCGCCGGGGCGGCCGATCCGCTCCACCCGACGACCGGCCCCGCGCCGCGACCGGCCGGCAGCTACGCTGCACCATCGCTTCGCACTCCAGGAGGTTGCGCTGAGACTCGAACTGCGCGGCATCACCAAGCGGTTCGGTGATCTGGTCGCCAACGACCACATCGACCTGACGGTGGAGCCTGGAGAGATCCACGCCCTGCTCGGCGAGAACGGCGCCGGCAAGTCGACCCTGATGAACGTGCTCTACGGGCTCTACCAGCCCGACGAGGGCGAGATCCTGGTCGACGGCCAGCCGCTGAAGCTGAAGGGCCCGTCGGACGCGATCGCGGCCGGGATCGGCATGGTGCACCAGCACTTCATGCTGGTGCCGGTCTTCACCGTGGCGGAGAACATCATGCTCGGCGCCGAGCAGGTGCGCGGCGGCATCGCCGGCCTGCTGGACCGCCGCCGGGCCCGGCGCGAGGTCGCCGAGGTCTCCGAGCGGTACAACCTCCGGGTCGACCCGGACGCGGTGATCGAGGACCTGCCGGTCGGCATCCAGCAGCGGGTGGAGATCGTCAAGGCGCTCACCCGTGACGTCGACCTGCTGATCCTGGACGAGCCCACCGCGGTGCTCACCCCGCAGGAGACCGAGGAACTGCTCGCCGTGATGCGGTCGCTCAAGGCCGCCGGCAAGTCGATCGTCTTCATCACCCACAAGCTCGGCGAGGTCAAGGCGATCGCCGACCGGATCACCGTGATCCGGCGCGGCAAGACCGTCGGCACCGCCTCGCCGGAGGCGAGCCGGGACGAGCTGGCCGCGCTGATGGTCGGTCGCAGCGTCCGGCTCACCGTCGACAAGACCCCGGCCGAGCCGGGCCGCCCGGTCCTGGAGGTCGCCGGCCTGGTCGTCGACGACGACCGGCAGGTACGCGCGGTGGACGGGGTGGACCTCACCGTGCACGCCGGCGAGGTGCTCGGCATCGCGGGCGTGCAGGGCAACGGCCAGACCGAGCTGATCGAGGCGATCATGGGTCTGCGTCCGCTGCTGGCCGGCACGGTCACCCTCGACGGGCAGCCGGTGCACGGCTGGTCGACCAAGAAGGTGCTCCGCGCCGGCGTCGGCTACGTGCCCGAGGACCGCAGCGTCGACGGCCTGGTCAAGGAGTTCAGCGTCGCGGAGAACCTGGTGCTGGACATCTACGACCAGCCGCCGTTCGGCGCCGGGCTGGCGCTGAAGCCGGACGAGATCGCCCGCTCGGCCCGGGAGCGGATCGAGCAGTTCGACGTCCGCACCTCCTCCGCCGAGGCGCCGGTCGGCACCCTCTCCGGCGGCAACCAGCAGAAGGTGATCGTGGCCCGGGAGCTGTCCCGGCCGCTGAAGCTCTTCATCGCCGCCCAGCCGACCCGCGGCGTCGACGTCGGCTCCATCGAGTTCATCCACAGCCGGGTCATCCGCGAGCGGGACATCGGCACCGCCGTCATGGTGGTCTCCAGCGAACTCGACGAGGTCATCGGCCTGGCCGACCGGATCGCAGTGATGTACCGCGGCCGGATCATCGGCGTGGTCGGCCCGGACACCCCGCGCGAGGAGATCGGCCTGCTGATGGCCGGCATCACCCCCGACGCGACCGGCGCCCCCGGTACCCCCGGCGGCGCCACGGCCCCGGACGGCGCGGCGGCGCCGGCCCCCGAGGTCCCAGGCAGCGAGGACGAGGCATGACGAACCCAGATCCGCAGTCGGGCTCCCCGGACAAGGAGCCGGCGACCGAGGCGCAGGCCGCGCAGACCGCGCTCGGCAACACCGAGCAGGCCGAGACGGCGACCACGCCGAAGCAGCCGGGCGACGGGGGCCGGCCGTCACTGGGCCGGCTGTTCCTGGACAACCTCTGGGCCGCCAACACGTTCACGGTGACCCTGCTGTCGCTGGTGCTCGCGATGCTCGTCGGCGCGGTGCTGATCATCGTCTCGGACCCGGACGTGCTGGCCACCTACAGCTACATCACCGCCCGGCCGTCCGACGCGATCAACGCCAGCTGGACGCTGGTCAGCGAGGCGTACGCCAACCTGTTCAAGGGCGCCGTCTTCGACCCGGAGGCGTTCTCCGGCTGGCTGAACGGCAGCAACGGCTGGGAGGCCGTCCTCGCGCCGATCTCCGAGACGCTCACCTACACCGCGCCGCTGGTCTTCACCGGGCTCGCGGTCGCGCTGGCCTTCCGGGGCGGCCTGTTCAACATCGGCGCCCAGGGCCAGGCCACCATCGGCGTCATCCTGGCCGCGCTGGCCGGCTTCCTGCTGCCACTGCCGCCCGGCCTGCACGTGCTGGTCGCGGTGCTCGCCGGCGCCCTCGGCGGGGCGATCTGGGGCTTCATCCCGGGCATCCTGAAGGCCAAGGCCGGCGCCCACGAGGTGATCAACACGATCATGCTCAACTACATCGCCACGTACTTCCTGACCTGGCTGATCGTGCAGAACGGCGTGCAGGACCCGAACCGGACCGACGCGATCAGCCGGCCGGTGGACGCCTCCGCCCAGTTGCCCCGGCTGCTCGGCGACAACCTGCGGGTGCACGCCGGCATCCTGGTGGCGGTGCTGGCCACCTGGGCGGTCGCCTGGCTGCTCAACCGCTCCACGCTCGGCTTCGAGCTGCGCGCGGTGGGCGCCAACCCGGACGCCGCCCGGACCGCCGGCATCAGCGTCACCCGGACGTACGTGCTGATCATGGTTTTCTCCGGGATCCTGGCCGGCCTCGGCGGCTCGAACATGGTGCTCGGCTCCACCGCCAGCGCGCTGACCCCGCTGGTGGTCGCGCAGATCGGCTTCGACGGCATCCTGGTGGCGCTGCTCGGCCGGGTGAAGCCGTGGGGCGTGGCGCTGGCCGCGCTGCTCTTCGGCGCGCTCCAAGCCGGCGGCAACCGGATGCAGTCGTACTCGGGGATCTCGCTGGAGCTGGTCACCGTGCTCCAGGCGCTGATCGTCATCTTCATCGCCGCGCCGGCCCTGGTGAAGGCGATCTTCCAGCTCCGGGCCGCGCGCGCCGCCCGGTTGCAGACGAGCCTGGCGAAGGGCTGGTAACTCATGTCCACCATGGCTGTCCCCGACATCGCGGTCGCCCCGGTCGACGAGGGCTTCTGGACCCGTACCCGCAAGGTCGGCCTGACCCTGCTCGGCCTCGGCCTGATCAGCGCGGTGATCTTCGGCGCGCTCGCCACCGACCAGCCGGCCCGCTTCACGTTGAGCGAGGACGCCGCCGGCGCCGCGTTGAAGATCAACGGCACGGTCGGCGCGATCCTCTTCGGCGTGGTCGCGATCGCCGCCGGCGCCGCGATGCTCGCCGGGCTGCCGAAGCGCTGGTTCACCCTGGTGCTCGGCATCGGGCTGGTCGGCTTCGTGCTCTCCTTCCTCTGCTGGCAGGTCTCCGCGGCTCCGGCCGGGCAGAACTTCATGCCGCTGGTGAACATGGTGCGCGGCACGTTCGTGCTGGCCCTGCCGCTGATCTTCGGGGCGCTCGCCGGCGTGCTCTGCGAGCGCTCCGGCGTGGTCAACGTGGCGATCGAGGGCCAGCTGCTGATGGGCGCCTTCAGCGGCGCGCTCTTCGGCAGCATCTCCGGCAGCGTCTGGGTGGGCCTGGTCGCGGCGGCGATCGGCGGCGCCTTCATCTCGCTGCTGCTGGCCATCTTCGCCATCCGCTACCTGGTCGACCAGGTCGTCATGGGCATCGTGCTGAACCTGCTCGCGGTCGGCGTCACCGGCTTCCTCTACGAGCGGCTGATGCAGACCGACGCGCAGCAGTACAACAGCGCGCCGCGGTTCAGCAACTGGGAGATCCCGCTGCTCAAGGACATTCCGGTGCTCGGCCCGGCGCTGTTCCGCAGCAACATCTTCCTCTACCTCGGGCTGCTGCTGGTGCTGGTGATCCACATCGCGCTGTTCCGCACCCGCTGGGGGCTGCGGACCCGCGCGGTCGGCGAGCACCCGACCGCCGCCGACACCCTGGGTGTGCGGGTGCTCGGGCTGCGCTACCGCAACGTGCTGCTCGCCGGGGTGGTGGCCGGCATCGGCGGCGCCTCCTACACGCTGGCGCTCTACTCGTTCACCAAGAACATGATCGGTGGCAAGGGCTTCATCGCCCTGGCCGCGCTGATCTTCGGCCGGTGGAGCCCGACCGGTGCGCTGCTCGCGGCGCTCTTCTTCGGCTTCGCCGACCAGCTCGGCACCTACCTCGGCGCGATCAACAGTGTGATCCCGAGCCAGTTCCTGGCCATGCTGCCCTACCTGGCGACGATCCTGGCGGTGGCCGGCCTGGTCGGCCGGGTCCGGGCGCCGGCCGCGGACGGCAAGCCGTACATCAAGGGCTGACGGGAGCGCACGATGGAGATCGACTGGGAGCGACTGCGGGCCGCCGCCACCGAGGTGATGCGGCACGCGTACGTCCCGTACTCGAAGTTCCCGGTCGGGGCGGCCGCCCTGGTCGACGACGGCCGGGTGGTGGTCGGCTGCAACGTGGAGAACGCCGCGTACGGGGTGGTGCTCTGCGCCGAGTGCGGAGTGGTCTCCTCCCTGCACGCCACCGGCGGCGGCCGGATCGTCGCGCTGTCCTGCGTCGACGCCACCGGCGAGCCGCTCATGCCGTGCGGCCGGTGCCGGCAGCTGCTCTGGGAGAACGGCGGCCCGGAGTGCCTGATCGAGGCGAAGGGCCGGCCGCTGCGGATGGCCGAGCTGCTGCCGCACGCGTTCGGCGTGGAGGACCTGGAGGCCGTCACCGGCGAGACGCCGGTGCCGGTCGTGCCGGAACGGCTGGCCGCCTGGCGGGGCCGCGGCACCGTCTTCGTCCACCCGGACCTCTCCGCCGGCCAGCAGGTCTGGACGGCGTACTGGGAGCGGTCCGCCGGGGCAGACGCGGGCGCCGAGACCGGCGTGCTGGAGGAGGGCCCGAGCTGGGACGACCCGGCGGAGGCGATCACCTGGGGGCTGGCGCGGACGCCGCGCGTGGTGGTGGTGGACGCGGCCGGGACCATCTTCTGGGCGGGTGAGGGTGAGCCGCCGATGGAGATCCCGGTTCGTTGGTCCGCTTGAACGTGGCCTGTCCGGTCCCACGTGGTCGAGCTTGGGGATCGGGCCGACCGCACCCGGCTCCGGGCGGTCAGGCTTGATCCCTCCGCCGGGCGCGGTCGGCCCGATCCCGTGGTGGTCGACCGCCGCGGGTCGGTTGCGGCGTGGCACCCGGGCGGGGCACGGTTTCTGCCCTACGACGAGGAAAGATCTAGCTGATGAGTGCATTCACGGCGGTTGACGTCATTCGGACCAAGCGGGATGGCGGGGTGTTGTCGGACGGGCAGATCGACTGGGTGGTGGACGCGTACACCCGGGGGCTGGTCGCCGACGAGCAGATGTCGGCGTTGGCCATGGCGATCCTGCTGCGCGGCATGACCCCGGCCGAGATCGCCCGGTGGACGGCCGCGATGATCGCCAGCGGGGAGCGGCTCGACCTCTCCGCGGTGGACCGGCCGACCGTCGACAAGCACTCCACCGGCGGCGTCGGCGACAAGATCACCCTTCCGCTCACCCCGCTGGTCGCGGCGTGCGGCGCGGCCGTACCGCAGCTCAGCGGCCGCGGCCTCGGGCACACCGGCGGCACCCTGGACAAGCTGGAGTCGATCCCGGGCTGGCGGGCCGCGCTGACCAACGACGAGTTCATCGCCCAGCTGCGCGACGTGGGCGCGGTGATCTGCGCGGCCGGCGAGGGGCTCGCCCCCGCCGACCGCAAGCTGTACGCGCTGCGCGACGTGACCGGCACCGTCGAGGCGATCCCGCTGATCGCCAGCTCGATCATGAGCAAGAAGATCGCCGAGGGCACCGGCGCGCTGGTGCTCGACGTCAAGGTCGGCTCCGGCGCGTTCATGAAGTCGGTCGACGACGCCCGCGAGCTGGCCCGGACCATGGTGGAGCTGGGCGGGGCGCACGGGGTGCGTACCGTCGCCCTGCTCACCGACATGTCCACCCCGCTCGGCCTGGCGATCGGCAACGCGCTGGAGGTGACCGAGTCGGTCGAGGTGCTGGCCGGTGGCGGCCCCGCCGACGTGGTCGAGCTGACCCTGGCGCTGGCCCGGGAGATGCTCGACGCGGCCGGCCTGCCCGACGCCGACCCGGCGGCCGCGCTGCGCGACGGCCGGGCGATGGACGCCTGGCGGGCGATGGTCCGCGCCCAGGGCGGCGACCCGGACGCGCCGATGCCGACCGCGGACGAGGTCGAGGTGGTCCGCGCGGACGCGGACGGCTTCGTCGCGGCCGTCGACGCGTACGCCATGGGGGTGGCCGCCTGGCGGCTCGGCGCCGGCCGGGCCCGCAAGGAGGACCCGGTCAGCGTGCCGGCCGGGGTGCTGCTGCACAAGCGCCCGGGTGACCCGGTACGGGCCGGCGAGCCGCTCTACGAGCTGCGCGCCGAGCACGCCGGGCGGATCCCGGCGGCGCTGGCCGAGGCGGAGCGGGCGGTGCGCATCTCGCCGACCGCGCCGGCCGCGACTCCGCTGGTGATCGAGCGGATCGGCTGAGCAGGCTCGCCAGCCGGCATGGTGCTGGTCACCTGGGAGCGCTATTCTCCCAGGCCAGGGGGGAACACCGGCGCTGAGCCGTCGCGAGCAGACAGGAATTTTCGGCCGTGATCGTTGCTGCCCCCGACCCCCGAGAGGTGCGCGAGGCCAGCCTGGACGAGCTGTCCCGGCTGCGCCTGCCGTTGCCTCCGCCGCAGTTCCCGCTGGTCTGGGAGCCCGGCGACCAGATCGAGCTACGCCCGACGGCCGAGATCGAGGCGCGCATCGCGGTGCTGCACCTGATCCTGGCGCGCTGCTTCGGGATGCCGCCGCAGGCGGCGATGAGCTGGCTGCTCGCCTCGCACCTGGTCGAGATGGTCACCCCGCCGGAATGGCAGTTCGTCACCGGCGGCCGGGGCGACCACCGCTCGTTCGTGCTGCACCACGACGCGCTCTTCGCGCTGGCCTGGGTGCTCGGGCTGACCAAGCAGCTCGACCCGACCGTGCCGGTGGACGAGCGGCTGGTGGAGCGGATGCCGTACATCCCCGGCGGCGAGACCTTCGGACAGTGGCGCTCGCGGATCCTGGCCGCGCCGCAGCATCCCGCTGACGCGGCGGCCCTGCTCGACCTGCACTACTGCCTCGACTGGGCGTACCTGGAGGTGCAGCGGGCCGGCCGGAAGCCGCCGGGCCTGGTGGACGCCAACGCGATCGGGCAGCGGCGCTGGGCGCTGGAGTGGGCGGTGATCCTGCGCGGTCCATACCACGACGAGCCCCCGGGCTGGGAAGAGGTCGACCTCTCCACCTGACCGGTCGTTGGGGTCAGCCGGGGGCTGGGCGCCAGACGGTCAGCCGGACCGACACGGTCACCCGGACCGGTTCCGGCAGCGCGGCCACCCGGGCGGCGAGGCCGGCCGGGTCGGTGTGCCAGGCGCTTGGTCCCATGCCGACCAGCGTCGCCACCTCCGGACCGGTCAGCGCCAGCTCCTGGCGCAGCGCGGTCCCGCCGTCCGGGGTGAACCGGCCACCGAGACTCTCCGCTACCCGGTCGGACTTGGCCGGGTCGACCCGGAGCAGGTCGAGCGCGCCGACCAGCTCGGCGAGGTGGTCGCCGGCCGGGGTGACCACCAGCAGCGCGCCGGCCGGGTCGAGGACCCGGTGGAACTCCGCGCCGTTGCGCGGCGCGAAGACGTTCAGCAGCACCGCGGCCGAGCCGTCGGCCAGCGGCAGCCGCTGCCAGGTGTCGGCGAGCGCCGCGGCGGCGCGCGGGTGGGCCCGGGCCGCCCGGCGCAGCGCCGGCTTCGAGACGTCCAGGGCCAGGCCGACGGCGTCCGGCAGCGCCGCCAGCACCGCGGCGAGGTACCGGCCGGTGCCCGCCCCCGCGTCCACCACCAGGGGGTACGCCCCGGCGCCCGGCGCCGCCGCCCCGACCCGGGCCACCGCCTCGGTCGCCGCCTCGGCGAGGGCGGCGGAGATGACGTCGTAGTGCCCGGCGGCCAGGAAGTCGGCCCGGGCGGCCACCATCTCGGCGGTGTCCCCGGCGTGCGGGGCGCGCCCGGCGAGCAGGTTCACGTAACCCTGCCGGGCGACGTCGAAGCTGTGCCGGCGCGGGCAGCGCAGCGCGCGGGCGGTGCCGGCGGTCGCCTCGGCCAGCGGTTCGCCGCAGACCGGGCAGCGCAACCGGTCGACGATGCGGGCGTCCACGTCAGGCGTCCAGGTAGGTCAGCACCGCGCGTACCCGGCGGTGGTCGTCGTCGCACTCGCGCAGGTCGAGCTTCGCGAAGATCGAGTTGATGTGCTTGCTGACCGCCTTCTCGGTGACCACCAGCCGCTGCGCGATCGCGCCGTTCGAGCGCCCCTCGGCCATCAGCGCCAGCACCTCGTGCTCGCGCGGGGTGAGCCGGCGCAGCGGCTCCGCCCGGGCCGGCCGGGCCAGCAGCTGCGAGATCACCTCCGGGTCCATGGCCATCCCGCCACCGGCCACCCGGTGCACCGCGGCGACGAACTGCGCCACGTCGGCCACCCGGTCCTTGAGCAGGTAGCCCACCGCGCCGGCGCCGTCGGAGAGCAGCTCCCGGGCGTAGAGCTGCTCGACGTACTGGGACAGCACCAGCACCGGCAGGCCGGGCACCCGGGCCCGGGCGGCGAGCGCGGCGCGCAGCCCCTCGTCGGTGTGGGTGGGTGGCAGGCGGACGTCCACCACCGCCACGTCGGGCCGGTGCTCCAGCAGCGCGGCGAGCAGCTCGTCGCCGGTCTCCACGGCGGCCACCACCTCGTCGCCGTACGCGGTGAGCAGCCGGATCAGCCCGTCGCGCAGCAGCACGAGGTCCTCGGCGATCACGATCCGCACGGCAGCTCCACGTCGACCACGGTAGGCCCTCCCGGCGGCGAGTCGATCCGGACCCGCCCGTCGAAGGCGGCGAGCCGCCGCCGGATGCCGGCCAGCCCGGTGCCCCGCTCCGGGTCGGCGCCGCCGCGACCGTCGTCGGAGACGGTCAGCCGGACCTGGTCGTCGCTCCGCCACAGCCGCACCGCCACCCGGGTGGCCCCGCTGTGCCGGGCCGCGTTGGTGACCAGTTCGGCGGCGGTGAAGTAGAGCGCCGACTCCAGCGGCGGCGCCAACCGGTCGGGCAGGTCGACGGCCAGGTCGACCGGGAGGGCGGCGCCGAGCGCGAGCGCGGCGAGGCCCCCGGCCAGGCCCCGGTCGGCCAGCACCGGCGGGTGGATGCCGCGGACCACGTCGCGCAGCTCGGCCAGCGCGGTGCCGGCGGCCGAACGGGCCTCGGTGACCAGCCCGCGCGCCGCCTCCGGGTCGCGGGCCAGCAGCTCCTCGGCCAGACCCAGGTTCATCGCCATCGCCACCAACCGGGCCTGCGCGCCGTCGTGCAGGTCCCGCTCGATCCGGCGCAGCTCGGCGGCCTGGGCGTCGACGGTCTGGGCGCGGGTGTCGGTCAGCTCCTCGACCCGCTCGGTCAGCGTCGCCCGGGCGGTCGGCCCGAGCAGCGCCCGGGTCAACCGCCCCTCCAGGTGCAGCAACCCCCGGGGCAGCCAGTACGCGCCGACGCCCACCAGCAGCCCGGCCACGGCGGCCAGCCAGGCGTTGCCGGGGGAGTCGATCGGGAGACCGAGGTAGTTGCCGATCGCGCTCGGCCGGACCGCGTGGATCAGCGGCATGGCCAGGCCCTGCGCGGCGCCGAGCCAGATCGCCACGGCGAAGAGCGCGGCCGACGGGGCGTAGGCGAAGTGGGCGAACTGGAACGCGAGGTCCCGGTAGGTGGCCGGGTCGCCGGACCTGGTCATCAGCCGGGCGGTCAGCCCACCGCGCACCGGCTGGTACGGGGACCGCACCGGTGGCCCGGGCACCCGGCGGCGCTGCCGGTCGAGCAGCGCCCGGGTGCCGGACAGGGCGCGGTCGAGCAGTGGCAGGCCGACGCCGATCAGACTGAGGGCGGCGGCGGTGAGGGTGGCCACGGCGAGCGCCACGCCCGCGCCGGCCAGGCCCAGCCCGACCGCGAGCTGGCCCAGCTCCCGCACCGCCCGCCGCGCCCAGCTCATCGGACCATTGTTCCAGCCGTCGCGGCACCGGCCGGCGGCTCGGGCGCCGGTGCGGGTCGCCGGTGGGCGCGGGCCGGCCAGAACGCGGCCCGCCCGGTGAGCGCGGTGAGCGCCGGCACCAGCAGCCAGGAGAGCCCGAAGGTGGCGATCAGGATGCCGACCGCGACGGCGAGGCCGATCTGCGCCAGCACCGGTGAGGCGACGAGCACCGCGAAGCTGCCGGCCAGGATGACACCGGCCGCGGCGACCGCGGGCCCGGCGTGGCGTACCGCCTCCTGCGCGGCCTGGCGGGGGGACCGTCCCGCGCGCAGCTCCTCCCGGAGCCGGGCGATCATCAGGATGTTGTAGTCGGTCCCGATCGCGGTGACGAAGAGGAACACGACCAGCGGCAACTGGAAGTTGAGCCCGGGCTGGCCGCCGACGACCTGGAACGCCAGCACGCTCGTGCCGAGGGTGGCGGCGAAGCCGAGGGCGACCGCGGCGAGCAGCCCCAGCGCGGCGAGCAGGCCGCGCAGCATCAGCAGCAGGAGCAGCCCGATCAGGCCGGCGGCCACCGGAAAGACCAGCCGGAGGTCCCGGTCGAGCACGGTGCGGACGTCGGCGAAGGTGGCCGTCTCGCCGCCGACGTACGCCCGGGTGCCCGGCGGCGCGGCGGCGTGCGCGGCCGGCCGCAGTCCTGTCTCCACCTGATCGATCGCCCGCTGCGAGTACGGCGGCTCGGCGAGCAGCAGCCGCACCCGGGCCACGCCCCGCTCGACCTCGATCCCGGCCGGCGCCGCCACGATCGGCACCTCGGCGAGCCGGTCGGCGAACCGCTGGGCGGCGGCCGCGTCCACCCCGGCACCGGTCAGGTAGACAACGGTCGGGGTGAGCGTTCCGGCCGGGAAGCCCGAGCGGAGCGTCGCCAGGGCGCGGGCCGACTCGGAGCCGGGCGGCAGCACGTCGACGTCGTAGCTCGGCCGGTGGAGCAGCGAGCCGAGGCCGAGCAGCACCAGCGCGGCGATCGTGGCCAGCGCGACCCGGCCCGGCCGGCGGGCCACCAGCCGCCCGGTCCGCGCCGCCAGCCCGGCCGGTTCGGCACCCGGCATCGATCCGCTACCCGGTGCTGACCCGCCGACCGGTGCTGGCCCGTCGACCGGTGCTGGCCCGTCGACCGGTGCCGGAGGGGTGGCGGGCGTGACCAGCTTGGCCGGCCAGTAGGCCCGGCGGCCGAGCAGTGCGTAGACCGCGGGGAAGAGGGTCAGCGCGGCCGCCACCATGAGCAGGACGGCGACGGCCAGGGCCGGGCCGAGCACCTGGAACGAGGCGAGCCGGGAGAGCACCAGGGCGCCGAACGCCACCGCCACGACCAGGGCGGAAACAGTGATCGCCCCGCCGATCCGGCCGACCGCGTGGACCATCGCGGCCCGTCGCTCCTCGCCGGCCCGCAGCCGCTCCCGGTAGCGGAAGAGCAGGAAGACCGCGTAGTCGGTGCCGATGCCGAGCAGCACGACCGGGAGCAGGCCGGTGGTGGAGGCGTCCAGGGCGTACCCGAAGACCTTTCCGCCCAGCGCGAGGAGGCTGGTGGCGGCCTGTGCGACCAGCAGCACCAGGAGCAGGTTCAGCAGCGCGATGGCCGGGCTGCGGAAGATGACCAGCAGCAGGATCAGGATCACCAGCATCATGCCGCCGTTGACGATCAGGTCGAGCAGGAACGCGTCGGCTGCTCCGGCCGCCTCGCCGGTCCAGCCGGCGACCAGTCCGGTGCCGGCCAGCGCGGTGTCGGTGCCCTGCCGCAGCCGCTTCACCGCCTGGATGGTCGCCTCCGCGTCCGGGTCGCCCGGGAGGCGGGCCTCGGCCAGTCGTACCCGTCCGTCCGGTGCCGTGGCGCCGGCGGTCACCGCGGTCACGCCGGCCACCCGCAGCTCCCGCGGCAGCCGGTCGATCCGGGCGTTGTCCTCGGCGGTCAGCGGTGCCCGGTCGGTCCGGCGGACGACCAGCACAGCGCTGCTGCCCTCGGGCGCGGGAAAGACCTGCGCCCCGATCCGGGCGGCCTGCGCCGACTCGTACCGGTCGGGCAGGAAGTCGGCCTGGCTGCTGCCGGCCCGCGGACCGTCCAGCCCGTAGACGGCGAAGGTGGCGGCGCTGAGCGCCGCGATGGCGAGCAGCCAAGCGGCGATCACCCGTCCCGGTCGCCGGACCACCGCCGTGGCCAATGTCGTGAACACCTGTGAACTCCCCGCGTCGGCGTTGTGCGTTCCACTGCCGACGCTAGGCAGCCGGGCGGGTGAGTTCGATGGTGTGCGCACGCCGGTCCGGTGGTGGTGCGCGCACCACCACCGGCTCAGCCGCGTGGCCGGTCGAGGCTGGTCAGGTGGTCGACGACGCGGTGGGTGAGCGCGTCCAGCGCGGCGATCTCGTCCGGGGTGAGCAGGTCGATCAGGTGCCGCCGGACGGCCGCCACGTGGCCGGGCGCGGCGGCCTCGATCGCCCGCCGGCCCTCGGCGGTGAGCACGACGATCGCACCCCGCCCGTCCGTGGCGCACTCCTCGCGGGTGACCAGGCCGCGCTGCTGCATCCGGGTCAGGTGATGGGAGAGCCGGCTGCGCGACCAGAGCATCCGGTCGGCCAGTTCGCTGAGCCGCAGGCGCTGGTCGGGCGTCTCGGAGAGGTCGGAGAGGACGTCGTAGTCGGGCTCGGACAGCCCCGCGTCGCGCATCAGCTCGCGGGCCAGTTCGAGGGTGAGCAGGCGGCGCATCTGGTTGTAGCCCCGCCAGGCGTGCTGTTCCTGCTCGCTGAGCCAGCGTGGTTGCTCCATGTCGGCCATCGTAGCCATCTGGTTGACATGTCATCAACCACCTCCTAGAGTGAGTGACATGTCAACCACATTGCCGGGCCGGCTGGCCCGCCTGCTGACCGGCCTCGTGCTGTTCGGCGTCAGCGTGGCCCTGATGGTCCGCGCCGACCTGGGCCTCGCGTCCTGGGACGTGCTGCACCAGGGACTCGCCGAGCGGACCGGGCTACCCCTCGGCCAGGTGGTCAACCTGGTCGCCGTGGTCGTGCTGCTGCTCTGGATCCCGCTACGGCAGCGCCCCGGGGTCGGCACCCTCGCGAACGCGGTGGTGGTCGGGTTCGCCGCCGACGCCGCGCTCGTCCTCCTCCCGCCGGTGCCCTCGCTCGCCGGCCGGATCGGCCTGCTGGTCGCCGGCATCCTGCTCAACGGGCTCGCCACGGCCCTCTACCTGGGAGCGAGCCTCGGGCCCGGGCCGCGCGACGGCCTGATGACCGGGCTGGCCGCCCGCGGCCTGCCGATCGGGCGGGTCCGCACGGCCATCGAGCTCGGCGTGCTCGCGCTGGGCTGGGCGCTCGGCGGCACCGTCGGTCCCGGCACCCTCCTCTTCGCCGTCAGCATCGGTCCGCTGGCGCAGTACCTCATCCCGAAGTTCACCGTGCCGGCCCAGCGCCGGCCCGCCACCACAGGAGTGACCCCGCCATGCCCCGCCTGAACGTCATCGTCGCCAGCACCCGACCGGGCCGCGTGGGCCGCCGGATCGGCGACTGGTTCACCGCCGTCGCCACCGCACACGGTGCCTTCGACGAGGTACGCCTCGTCGACCTCGCCGAGGTGGCCCTGCCCTTCCACGACGAGCCGCACCACCCGTCCGAGGGGCGCTACCTGCATCAGCACACTCGCGAGTGGAGCGCCACGATCGCCGCCGGCGACGCCTTCGTCTTCGTCATGCCGGAGTACAACTACGGCTTCAGCGCACCGCTGAAGAACGCGATCGACTACCTCTACACCGAGTGGCAGTACAAGCCGGTCGGCTTCGTCAGCTACGGCATGACCTCCGGCGGTCTGCGCGCGGTCCAGATGATCAAGCAGGTGGTGACCACCCTCAAGATGATGCCGGCCAACGAGGCGGTGACCGTGTTCCTGCGGCAGGCGCTCGACGACGCCGGGGAACTGGTGCCGGACCCGGGGCGCGACGCCGCCGCCGAGGGGATGCTCGACGAGGTCGCCCGGCTGACCGCCGCGCTCGCCCCGCTGCGGGTGCCGGCGTGACCGCCCGGCTGTGGGAGCTGTTCGGCGAGCGCGGCCGGGGCGTCCTGGTCACCCTGCGCCAGGACGGCCGCCCCCAACTCTCCAACGTCGACTACCTGGCCGAGCCCGGCCTGATCCGCTGCTCCACCACCGCCGGCCGGGCCAAGGTGCGCAACCTGCGCCGCGACCCCCGGGTCAGCTTCCACGTCACCACCGCCGACGGCGGGGCGTACGCGGTGGCGGAGGGGACGGCGGTGCTCACGCCGCCGGCGGCGGCGCCCGACGACGCCACGGTCGAGGAACTGGTCGAGGTCTACCGGCGGATCCGCGGCGAGCACCCCGACTGGGCCGACTACCGGGCGGCGATGGTCGCCGACGGCCGGCTGGTGCTCCGGATCGTCGTCGACCGGGTGTACGGCTGGCGTCCCTGACCGGCGCCGCCCCCGCCGTACCGGCGGGGGCGGCGTCCATCGCCTTCCGCGCCGGTCCCGTCGGCCGATTCGGTCCGGCCGACTAGGGTCTGAGCATGGTCGCGACAATCCGGTACGAGGACATCGTCAAGGTTCCCAAGGCGCTGCTGCACGACCACCTCGACGGCGGCCTGCGGCCGGCGACGATCGTCGAGTTGGCCGCCGAGGTCGGTCACGAGCTGCCCACCACCGATCCCGAGGCGCTCGGCCGCTGGTTCGTCGAGGCGGCCGACTCGGGCTCGCTGGAGCGCTACCTGGAGACGTTCGCGCACACCGTCGCCGTGATGCAGACCGCCCCGGCGCTGCGCCGGGTGGCCCGGGAGTGCGCGCTCGACCTGGCGGCCGACGGGGTGGTCTACGCCGAGGTGCGGTTCGCCCCGGAGCAGCACCTGGAGCGGGACCTGACCCTGGACCAGGTGGTCGAGGCGGTGCTGGCCGGCTTCGCCGAGGGCAGCGCGCTGGCCGCCGAGGCGGGCACGCCGATCCGGGTCGGCACGCTGCTCACCGCGATGCGGCACGCGGCCCGCTCGCAGGAGATCGCCGAGCTCGCCGTGCGGCACCGGGACGCCGGGGTGGTCGGCTTCGACATCGCCGGCGCCGAGGCGGGCTTCCCACCCACCCGGCACCTGGACGCCTTCGAGTACCTCCAGCGGGAGAACTTCCACTTCACCATCCACGCCGGCGAGGCGTTCGGGCTGCCGTCGATCTGGCAGGCGATCCAGTGGTGCGGGGCCGACCGGCTCGGCCACGGGGTGCGGATCGTGGACGACATCACCCCGGGCGCGGAGCCCACGCTCGGCCGGCTGGCCGCGTACGTGCGGGACAAGCGGATCCCGCTGGAGCTGTGCCCGTCCTCGAACGTGCAGACCGGCGCCGCCCCGTCGATCGCCGAGCACCCCATCGGGCTGCTGCGGGACCTGCGCTTCAGGGTCACGGTCAACACCGACAACCGGCTGATGAGCGGCACCTCGATGTCCCGCGAGATGGCCCTGCTGGTGGAGGCGTTCGGCTACGGCTGGCGCGAGTTGCAGTGGTTCACCATCAACGCGATGAAGAGCGCCTTCATCCCGTTCGACCAGCGGCTGCGGATCATCGACGAGGTGATCAAGCCGGCGTACGCCAAGCTGCTGCCCTGATCACCGGCGGTGCGGGTGGCCGGCGAGCAGGCCGGCCACCCCACGCAGCACCTGGCGGGCCCGGGCCGCCTCCGCGCCCAGGCCGGTCTGCCGGCGCAGCACGGCCGGCTCGGCGCGCAGCAACGCCACCCCGCGCCGGATCAGCACCCGGGGAGCCTTGCGCTGCTCGGCGAGGTCGCGGGCCAGCCGGCGGACGAAGGTCGCGCCGCGCGGCCGCCGCAGGGCGTACGCCCCGGCGAGCACCCCCCGTCGCCGGCACTCCTCGACGATGTCGGCGGCAAAAATGCCTTCGGCGATGAAAAGTGGCGAACCGGCGACCTCGAATGACCGGGTGGCCACCCGACGATCGGCCTCGATGGCATAGACCGGCACATCCGCCCGACCATCCCTGGCCAGCCGGGTAATCGCCGCAACCGCCGCGTCGGCGTCCCAGGACAGCGGGGACTCCCAGTCCACCTGGCCGTTTCGTCGCGGCAACGTAGGGTCATCACCGTCCTTGTAGAAGTCGTCCAGGCACAGCACCGGAAGCCCGGTTCGCTGCGCTATGTACGACTTTCCGGACCCGGAGGGGCCCGCGAGCAGCACGACGCGGTGGGGGTGATTCATTACCTTCAGTGACTCCGGCCAGACGGATTGCTATCAAATCGCATCAACATCTCATCACACCGTCCGCGACGGCCAACCTGGGCTTTCTCTTTGCCGGGCGGCGTGATGGAATCTCGGATGGTCCGACCCGCCGGGTCGGCCGCTAGGCGTTGCCCAGGGCAACGCGACGCTGAATCGCGAGGGCGGTGACGTGAGCAAACGGCCAAAGACGGCGGGCTCTTTCCTGTCGCGGCTGCGCCGGCCGGCCGGTCGGCTCCGCGACATGCCGATCTGGTCCAAGCTCGGTCTCATCATGATCGTGCCGACCATCGCCACGGTCGTCGTGGGTACCAGTGGTCTCGTCGACCACCTGCAGACGCTCAACAACGCCAACCGGGCCGGCGAGCTGGCCAGCCTGGTCGGCTACTCCGGGGAGCTGGTCGACACCCTCCAGGACGAGCGGACGGCCGCGCTGCGGCTGCTCGGCGCGCCGCCGGCCCAGGCGGACCCGTTCAAGGACGCGTACAACCAGACGAACGGCCGGGTGGACCAGGCCCGGGTGCCCTACTCCTCCCAGCGGACCGAGCTGGAGGACCTGCCGTCGAAACTCGAGAGCGACCTGGACAGGATCGATCAGGACCTCAAGGACCTGCCCGCCACCCGTAGCCAGGTGCTCAACGGCAAGTACGGTCTCGTCCCGGCCGTGCAGCAGTACGACGGGATCATCAACCGACTGCTGGCCGTCCGCGACTCCGCCACCCAGCTGGCCGGCAACAACAACCTGAGCGACCGGATGCGCGCCGCGACCGCCGTTGCCAGCAACAAGGAGTTCCTCTCCCAGCAGCGCAACGTGGTGCACCGGGTGCTGATCTCCAAGAAGATCACTCCGGCGCTGCGTAACGACTACATCGCCACGGTCACCGGTCAGAGCCAGGCGGAGCAGACCTTCGGCATCGTCGCCAACCAGGACGAACAGGACCTTTTCTCACGTACCGTCGCTGGCCCCGACCTGCGCGAAGCGAAGGTCTACAGCGGCTGGCTGAGCAACACCAACACCAGCGACAACCTGGTAGGCGCGCCGTTCGACGCCAACCAGTGGGACGCGGCCATGGTCGCCAACGCCGACCTGGTTCGCAGCGTGGAGTCGAGGCTCGACCGCGACGTGGTCGCCCTGGCCGACGAGCTCCGCTCGGACGTGCAGCGCCAGGTCTTCCTGGAGTCCGGCCTGCTGCTGAGCATGCTGCTGCTGGCCATCCTCTTCGCCTACCTGGTCGCCCGCTCGATGGCCCGCTCGCTGCGCGATCTGCGCCAGGGTGCCCTCTCCGTCGCCCAGTACGGCCTGCCGCAGGCGGTGGCCCGGCTGCGTGACCCGCAGGTCACCGGGCAGCTGACGCCGACCCAGCTGGCCAACCAGATCGCCGAGCCGCTGCCGGTGCGCAGCAAGGACGAGTTCGGCCAGGTGACCGAGGCGTTCAACGCCGTCCACCTGGAGGCCGTCCGGACCGCCGCCGAGCAGGCCGCGCTGCGCGCCTCCGTCGCGACGATGTTCGTCAACCTGGCCCGCCGGTCGCAGATCCTGGTCGACCGGCTGATCGGTCACCTCGACCGGCTGGAGCGCGGCGAGGAGGACCCGGACCGGCTGGCCGAGCTGTTCCAGCTGGACCACCTGGCCACCCGGATGCGCCGCAACGACGAGAACCTGCTGGTCCTCGCGGGCGCCGACTCGACCCGCGTGCAGCGGGAGCCGGCCGCGCTGATCGACGTGCTCCGGGCCGCGCAGTCCGAGGTCGAGCACTACACCCGGATCGAGTTCGGGGTCATCGACCGGGACATCGAGGTCGCCGCGCACGCCGTCAACGACCTGGTCCACCTGGTCGCCGAACTGTTCGACAACGCCACCGCGTTCTCGCCGCCGGACTCGCAGGTGCTGATCGAGGCCCGCCGGGTCGGCGACCGCGCCTCGCTCTACGTCGAGGACCGCGGTATCGGCATCAGCCCCGACCAGCTGCACGAACTCAACGAGCGGCTCGCCACGCCGCCGCAGGTGGACGTGGCCGTCTCCCGGATGATGGGCCTGGTCGTGGTCGCCCGACTGGCGTCCCGGCACGGGGTGAAGGTCGAGCTGCGTCCGGGTGCCGACCGGGGCACCGTGGCGGATGTCACGCTGCCGCCGTCGGTGCTGGTGCCCCGGGCGCTCGCCGGGCGGGCCCAGCCGGCCCCGGCGCTGCCCGCCGGCAACGCGCCGTCCTCCGGTCCGGCGCCCGTCTTCGGTGCCCTGCCGGCCCTCGGCAACCTGCCCAACAGCCCGCGGCCGAGCGGGTCCGGCAACCAGGTCACCCTGGGCGGCCGGCCGTTCGAGCCGGCACCTGCCAACGGCACCGGCAGCCCGGCTCCGGCCGGCGCCGGTCGGAGCATGCCGGCCTGGTCGGACCTCACCGGCGCGACCGCGGCCAACGGCGGCGACGCGTTCGGCCCGCGCACCTCCAACGGCCAGCCGATCGACCCGCTGCCGCAGCGACGGGCGACCGATGGCGACCCGGCCACCACCGGCCAGCAGTCGGGTATCCCGCGGCAGCTGCCGAGCAGCCCGGAGGCGCAGCCGTACTTCCCGCCGCCGGTGTCGGCCCCGCCGGTGCCGCCGCACTCGGCGCCGCCGTACTCGGGGCAGCCCCACTCGGCGCCGCCGTACTCGGGGCAGCCGTACTCCGGGCCGCCGTACGCCGGGCCGGTCTCCTCGCCGCCGGTCTCCGGGATGCCGGTCTCGTCGTCCCCGGTCTCCGGGATGCCGGTCTCCGCGTCGCCGGTGTCGGGCATGCCGGTCTCCGGTCAGCCGATGTCGTCGCCGCCCGGTGGCGCGCTGCCGCAGCGCCCGGTGACGCCGCCGAACACCTCGGCGCCGCCGGCCTGGCCGCCGGTCGCCGGGGCGGACCCGGCCACCCCGCCGGTGCCCGAGCGGCTGGCCGCCGCGCTCGACATGACCACCGAGCTGCCGCGGATGCCGCGTGCGGACCAGCCGACCGCGCCGAACCCGGCGCCGGCCCCGGCGGCCCGACCGGCCCCCACGCCGGCGGCCCCGCCCGCGCCGGCTCGGCCGACCACCCCGCAGCCGCAGAACCGGCAGCGGTACGCGGACGAGACGATGGAGCTGCCGATCTTCCGGGAGCTCGAGTCGGCCTGGTTCCGTACCCGGCGACCGGGGCCGGAGGAGGCGGCTGGTGCCCGGCAGCCGGCGTCGAACGGTTCCGCCGCGACCCAGCAGTTCAGCAAGGTCGACGCGGCGGGTCGCGCCGTGCAGCAGACACCACCCGCAACGACAGGTAACGCACCGATGGCACAGACACCGACGGCCGGAGGAGCGCCGCGCGAGAACGGGGCCACAGCGAACGGTGGGGCGCGACCCGCGTCCGCCGAGAGCCTCCCCACCCGTCGTCCGCAGCCCAGCGAGGGCGGCGGCTGGGCGACCGCGGCCGACGAGGGCTGGCGGGCGGCGTCGGCCGCCAGCGAGGTGCCGGTGGCGGCCACCACCCCGACGGGTCTGCCGAAGCGCACCCCGATGGCCCAACTGGTGCCCGGCGCGGTGGAGAAGCCGACCACCTCGGTGCAGCGGCGGACGCCGGAGTCCGTACGCGGCCTGCTCTCCGCCTACCACCGTGGCGTCCAGCGAGGGCGTAGCCACCCGTCCGACAGCAACCCGACCAGCCCGGAGGCGACTCCGGGAGGGCAGCAATCCTCGCAGTCTGGCTCAGGCCCGGTGGCCGGGAGCGGGCAGAAGGAGCAAGAAGGATGACTACTACGCAGGATCTCGGTTGGCTGCTCGCCAACTTCGCCGATCGGGTTCCCGGTGTCGCGCACGCGGTCGCCGTCTCCGCGGACGGCCTGCTCCTCGCTGCGTCACGGGACCTCCCGCGGGACCGGGCCGACCAGCTGGCCGCGATCGCGTCCGGCCTGGTCAGCCTGACCCAGGGGGCGGCCCGCTGCTTCGAGGGAGGCGCGGTGCTGCAGACGGTGGTGGAGATGGACAATGGCTTCCTGTTCCTGATGTCCATCTCGGACGGCTCGTCGTTCGCCGTGCTCGCCGCCCGCAGCTGCGACGTCGGGCAGGTCGGTTACGAGATGGCGTTGCTGGTCGACCGGGTGGGCGACGCATTGACCCCGCAGCCGCGCGCGGCCGCGGGCATGCTGGGCTGACGTCCTGCTGACCTTGAGGTCGGCGGGGCGGCAACGACGGGACGGACGGGCTCCAACGGAGGGAGCCGGTGTCGGGTACGAAGGAGGTGAGCGGCGACATGGTTGATCGTGACGAACCGACCGGAGCGTTGGTCCGTCCATACGCCGTGACCCGTGGTCGTACCCGCCCCCGACTCGACATCGCGCTGGAGGCGCTCGTCGAGACGACGGTGCGCGGCCGGGCCGCTGCCAACGGCAGTGGCGGCCAGGGCCGCGAGCACCAGTACATCGCTGCGCTGTGTGACGGACGCGTGCAGTCGCTAGCCGAGATCGCGGCGCGAATGCAGCTCCCGCTCGGTGTGGCCCGGGTGCTCATCGCCGACATGGCGACGGACGGCCTGGTCGCGGTCCACGAGCCGACCATCCTGGACGACTCGGACGACGCGGTGGGCACTGAACTGCTGGAGAGGGTGCTGAGTGGACTTCGCAGGCTCTGACATGTCGCACCGCCCGCCGACCCCGAGCGGGCGCGTGACGTCGGCGAAGATCGTTATCGCCGGTGGCTTCGGCGTCGGCAAGACGACGCTGGTCGGCTCGGTCTCGGAGATCACGCCGCTGACCACGGAGGCCATCATGACCTCCGCCGGCGTGGGCGTCAACGACAACCGGCAGGTGCCGGGTAAGACGACGACCACGGTGGCGATGGACTTCGGCCGGATCTCGATCGACCGTGACCTGATCCTGTACCTGTTCGGTACGCCGGGTCAGACCCGCTTCTGGTTCATGTGGGACGAACTGGTGCGCGGGGCGATCGGCGCGGTCGTGCTGGTGGACACCCGCCGGCTGGCCGACTGCTTCGCGGCGATCGACTTCTTCGAGCACCGGCGGCTGCCGTACCTGGTGGCCATCAACTGCTTCGACGGGATGCAGTACCACGACCCGCAGGACGTCCGGGACGCGCTGGCGATCTCGAGCGACGTGCCGGTGGTGGCCTGCGACGCCCGCAACCGGGAGTCGACGAAGCACGTGCTGATCTCGCTGGTCGAGTACGTGCTCACCATGCGTCGCTCGCGCCAGGTCGCGCCGGCCTGATCGTTCCGCCCAGCGCCCGGTGGCCCGTCCGCCACCGGGCGCTGCGCGCTGCCCCGGGGCCGGTGACGTCGCCGCTCCGGCGCCCGACGGCCACGTCGCCGCCGGGCGCTCTCCGCTGGCCGGGTCCGGGGACCGTGTCCGGAGTCCGGCGACTCGTTGTCACTGTGGCCTGTTCTCGTGGCGGTCGCGCCAGCTCCAGTCCGGCAGGGTGGCCGTCCAGCCCCTTGTAGTGCCCGCTGGCGGGCGGATCTGCCGCTCCGGCTTCAACGGGGCCGGGCTCGTCCTGGCGCCGCTGACGGGCGGCGTGAGGGCGGTACGGCCGTGCGCGGGCATGGCCGCAGGCCGCCGGCCGTGGAGATGCCGGCGATCACCACCGCGGGTGCCCACGCCGGCCGGTCGCCGGCAAACGGCCGGTAGCACGACGGCGCCCCCGGTCACTGTGGACGTCCACAGTGACCGGGGGCGCGCTGTCCGGTGCGGGTACCGCCGGTCAGGAGCGGTAGCCGGCGGAGCGGTACTCGTACTCCCGATCGTCGTCGCGGTCGCCGGTGTCGCGGGTGAAGTCCCAGCCGCCGGCGGCCTCGCGGCCCGGCCGGCCGCCGACCGCGAACCCGCCGATCTCCTGCCCGCGACGCCAGCCGCGGAAGTAGCCGGTGGTGTTCTCGGCGAGGCTCGCCGCGTCCCGGACGATCCGCAGTGGACGCTCCTCGCGCAGCGGGGAGCCGGGGACGAGGTTGGCCTGCGGGACCCGCTTGGGCAGCCCGGCCTTGGTCTCGGCACCGACCGACGGCCGGGCCGCCTGCTCGGCAGCCTGCCAGCCGGTGTCGGCAGTGGTCGACCAGTCCAGGTCGGCCGCCGAGTCGCCGTGCCCCACGAACCAGGCGGACTTCGCCTGGGCGAAGATCAGCAGGTCACCGTCGCCCTCGTCGGAGACGGGCGGGGGACGTCGCTCCACCGGCGGCGCCGGCCGGTGCTCGGGCGCCGGGCGGTCGGCACGCGGGGCGGCCGGCCGGCCGTTGCGCGCGGCCTCCTCGCGGTCGACCAGGCGCAGCGGCGGGTTCTCCAGCTGCGGGTCGGTGGGCGGGTTCGGCCCGTCGCGCAGTGCCCGGTCGGCCATCGGCGGGGGCTCCACCAGCCGCAGCATCGGCGGCTCCTGGGGCAGGTCGTCGGCGAGCCACGGCGGGGTGACCCGGCGCTCCGCCCCGGGATCGGTCGGTGCATCCACGCCGCGCCCGCCCCGGTCGCCGTACGAGCCGACGACCGGGTTGTTGGCGGAGCTGTCGGCCGGATCCTCCGGGTTGTTGACCAGCGGCCAGTTGGCCCTGGAGCCCGGCGGGGCGGCTTCCTTGCCCGGTCGGGGCGTGGGCACCGGGATGCTGAGGTCGGTGGCGCTGAATCCGCCGGTGGGCGCCTCGCCGTTGGTCTTCGGGCGGGGCGGGATGACGGTGCGCTGCCGCTCGGCACGCGCGCTGTTGATCGCCGCGGTGGTCAGCGTGGGCCGGAACGGCTCACCCGCCTCGGCCGGAGGCACCGCGCCGCGCTGCGCGGGCGCGATCGGGGTGATCCCGGGTGGCGGTGGCGGTGGCGCGGAGACCGGCCGGTTGGTCGGGGCGTCCACCCGGCGGGCCGGCTCGGTGTGGCTCGGCGCGCCGGAGACCGGGGTACCCGCCGCCGCGGCCGGGGTGACCGGCTGTGGCGCGACCGGTGGCGGGGCGACCGGCGCCGGGGCGACCGGCGGCGGGCCGAGCGGGCGG
>NZ_QGSW01000460.1:0-18396 GCF_003176715.1 Micromonospora sp. S4605 | reverse complement strand
GTTCCGGGGTGGGAGCGGCCTGGCCGAGGTACTGCTGCGCGGTGCGTACGGCCGGGTGGTCGGCACCGAGCACGGCGGGCCCGGCGGTGGCGATGCGGATGTAGTTGCGGCGTGCTTCGTGCCGATTGCCCAGTTCGTCAGCTACGCCGGCCAGCTCGAACGAGAGCGCCAGCATCAGCGGCTCGGCGTGCGACCAGCGGCGCTCGCCCGCCGCGAACGCCTCCTCCAGAACCCGGCGGGCGGTGCCCGGGTCGTCCGCCTCACGGTGCAGCCGGGCCAGCAGGTGCGCTGTGTTGAGCACATCCGGGTGGTCTTCGCCGTACGCCGCTCGGGCGGACCCGATGGTCTCGGCGAGCATCCGGCGGGCGGCGGTCAGATCGCCAGCGGCGCGCAGCGCGAGAGCCCTCTGTTGGACGACGGCCAGGGAAGCGGGATGGGACACGTGGCCATGCTGCCGGTTGACGGCGCCCGCACGCTACCCGGGGCGCGCTCGTCCCATCCTCGCCGGCGCCGCCTGACCCGGGCTGAGCTGGGCGGGATGGGTCGCGGCGGGAGGGGTGGAAGCCGATGTGCATGATCCACCCCGGCCGTGTACAGTAACTCCCCGTGCGGCCCGCCGGGCGGCCGAACGGGTGACGGTTCACCCGGATCGGCGCGGTAGGCTGGACGATGCAGGTCCGGGTGGCGGAATGGCAGACGCGCTAGCTTGAGGTGCTAGTGCCCGTATAGGGCGTGGGGGTTCAAGTCCCCCCTCGGACACAATTTCCCAGCATATCTGCGTGAATTGACGTACTGGTGGTCAAGCGCGCTTGACCACTCCACTACTGGCCTATCGGCCCTGTCGATCTCCGTCCGCGGGCGGGGGTGGCCATCGTGACCGACCGCGTCGTATCCCCGGTCGTCCCGCCTACGGTGCATGGCAGCCGTCAGGCCGGGGCAGCGAACCCGCGGCGGGCGTTGCCGGTCGCGCAGCTTGCCTCACCGGGCGGACCGTCGCCGATCTGCGGGATGGCGGCGATCGACTGCAACGGTCGCCTGTCTGATGCCACCGTCATCCCATCGCTGGGTTGGGTGGCGGGTACCCGCTTGGATATCCGGGTCAGCGGCGGTCTTGTCCTGCTCACCGCGGATCCGCAGGCTGTGTTCCGGGTGACCCGGCCGGGTCAGGTGCGGCTGCCGGCGACGGTTCGGCACTGGTGCGGGCTCGTGCCCGGCACTCGGGTGCTGCTTGTCGCCGACGCCGAGCGTCTCGTGGTTCACCCACCGGCCGCACTCCATGCCATGATCACGGCGTTTCACACCGCCGTGCTGGGTGGTGAGGCCGCATGACGGGGCAGCCGATTCCCGCACCCAGCCAGGCCGACCTGGACGCGGCGCTGGTGTTGCTGTCGCGGCTGGGCATCTCCCCCGACGACCTGGTGCACGCCGGTGCGGCCCGTGCGCCGGCGCCAACGTTCGCCGACTACATTCCGGTGGTCTCCGATGCGGTCAGTGCCGGCACCCGCCGGGTGTATGGCCCGTACTGGAACCGAGTCCTTGAGCAGTGGGGGCAGCGCCGGTTGGACGAGCCCACCCCGTCGGATATCGAGCGGTTGGCCGAGCATGTCAGGACTAACGTGATCGCCCGCCGTAATGCCCGCGGTGGGCGCAGCGCGGCCGAGCATCTCATCGCCGCCCTGCGTTGTCTGTACAACCACGCTGTCGCCGACGGCCATCTGGCCGAGGCGGACAACCCGGCGAGGAAAGTGGCCAAGCCCCGGCGGCTGCCCAGCACCCGCCGGGCGGTGCCGGACGACCGCCTGGCGGAGATCAACCGGATCGCGGCCAGCACCGGCGACGATCCGGCGCTGGACAGTCTGCTGCTGCGGCTGCACACCGAAACCGCCTGCCGCCGGGGTGGTGCCTTGGCGCTTCGGCCAGCCGATCTCGACCCGGACCAGTGCCTCGTGCTGCTGCACGAGAAGGGCGGCACCGTGCGCTGGCAGCCGATCTCGCCCACCTTGATGCGCCACCTGCAACAGCACGTAGATGATCGGCCAGCGTCCCCGGCGACGCCGCTGCTGCGCTACCGCAGCGGTCAACCGATCACCTACCGGCGCTACGACCACCTGTGGCAGCGCATCGGCAAGCATCTGCCCTGGGTGGCGGCCCAGCAGATCAGCACCCACTGGCTGCGGCACACGACGCTGACGTGGGTCGAGAGGAACTTCGGCTACGCCCTGGCCCGCGCCTACGCCGGCCATACGGACAGCGGGGGAGGAGGCGTCACGGCAACGTACGTGCGGGCGAGCGTCCATGAGGTAGCGGCTGCGTTGGCTGCCCTCACGGGCGAGCCGCATCCTTTGGCCTGAGCGAGCCCGGCCACCATCTCGGACGGGCGGCCGGGCATCGCAGCGGTCGCAGAGGTCCCTGGTCGGCGTCGACGTCACACTGACGGGCACCGACCAGGGCGACCGCACCATTGCGCATCGGATCATGGATCGGCGTGCGGTTCTCGGATTTGGCGCCCCGCCATGCCGGCACTGGCCGTTGGCACCGCGAGCGGGTGTGGTTCGCCGGTAAGGGCGGCCAACGCGGCCGCGACCTCGTAGACATCTGCCCGAATGTAAGTCGAGGTCGTGCCGGCGTCGTTCTTCCCCTCGTGTCCGGCGTACGCCCGCGCGACCGCGTAGCCGTGATGCCGTTCCACCCATGTCAGTGTCGTGTGCCGCAGCCAGTGGGTGCTGATCTGTTGTACAGCGACCCAGGACAGGTGCTTGCCGATGCGTTGCCACAGGTGGTCGTAGCGGCGAGCCGTGATCGGTTGGCCGTTGCGGTAGCGCAACAACTGATCCCGTGGATCGCCGGTGCCGCGCTCTTCGCCGTGCCTCAGAAGCTGCCGCATCAAGGTCGGCGACACCGGCTGCCAGCGCACGGTCTCGCCCTTCTCGCTCAGCCGCACCAGGCATTGCGCCGAGTCAAGGTCGCAAGGACGAAGCGCCAGAGCGCCGCCACGGCGGCATGCCGTCTCCATGTGGAGTCTCAGCAACAACGAGTCGAGGTCGGGGTCGTTACCGGTCGTCTGGGCCACGGCGATGATCTCCGCTATCCGGGCCTCGGGAATCGCCCTGCGAGTGCTGGCGAGCCGGCGTGGCTTGGCGACGCGCGTTGCAGGGTTGTCGCCTTCGGCGATCAGGCCGTCCGCCGCCGCGTACTTGTAGAGGCACCGCAGGGACGAGATCAGGTGCTCCGCAGCCGCTCTGCCGCCACGCGAGTTGCTCCTCGCCACCGCTGTTCTCTTCGTATCCTCGGCAAGTTGCTTGATTTCCAACGGTGTGGGCTCGTCGATGCGTCGGTCACCCCAGACGTGCCGTACCCGTTTCCAATAGGTGTCGTAGACACGGCGTGTTCCGACGGTCACGACGCCGGAGACCCGGTCGATGTACTCGGCGAACGTGGGCATAGACCTCATTGGCGGGGAAGCGGACGGTCCGGCGAGGAGCTGTTCAGGCGTGATGCCCATCCGCGCGAGCAGAAACCGCGCCGCTTCCAGCTCGGCGCCGCCAACGACGTTGTCGCGTGCGGTCATCGCGATGTCCTGCGGACATGAGCGTGATGGGCCAGCAGCATGGCGTCTACGACGAACATCGGGTAGGCCACCAGGAAGTTCCGGGCTGGGCAAGCCGCCAGGAGCAGTCGATCGCCTGCTTCCAGGCGGGCCACCCGTCGCACAGCGGCGGGCAGGCGAAGGTGTCCTTGGCGGGTAACGGTGTGTCGTCCGTCGCGGTGTGGGATGACGAGAACGGCGTCCTGCGTGATGGAAACGGCAACGGGAAGCCCGGGTCGCCAATGCAATCGGTGCAGCGGCGAACGGTCAGCGAGGCGGCCCCACACGTCAATCGCCGTCATCGTGTAGTACGTCGAGTCGCGGTTCGGCGGCGTTGCCAGACGGGGGACCGGCAGGCCCAAGCGTGGCGCTTGCTCGGACCCAGCCTCGGGGTGCAGCGCTGACCAAAGCTGATCTACGAATGAGGCATCGTGTCGAAGCCCGGTCGAGGAGTTTCGGTCAGCCGCTGCGCGACCCGGGTTGGAGCTGTCGTGCGGCGCGGCGTAGCCGACTCGCGACGCGTCGTCTGGGGTAGCGCGCGAATCGCGGTGACCCAAGACTGGGTCACCGGACTCGCGGGGGACAATCTCAGGGCCGGTCATCACGATTCGCGTCCCTCTCGAAGACCAACAGGTCGATGTGCAGGGCGGAGCCCACCGGGGCGCCTCTCGTGGTAGCCAGGCTGGCTTCGGCTTGGCTCGCGTAGTACAGAAACTCGTCGCCGTGGCCGGGCGCGCTGACCGCCACGATCTGGAGCACGTGAGCCAGCCCGGCTTTCTCGGCTGCGACGCGCAGCGTGTGCTCCTGGGTGGCGAAGGTGAAGCCAAGTTCGTCCGGGTAGGCGGGACGGACGGCTGCGACGATGCTCGCGCCCTGGCTCATCATCAGCCGACAACCGGTGAACATGTCAGCCGTAAGCTCGGCGGAGTTCGTCGGGTTCGGCCGCGGCCACCGTAGCGTGATCAGGCCGATCGGCCGGTCGAGCTGACCGAGCTCCGCCACATCAGCGGCATCGGTGATGGGGAGGTAACGCCGATCGGTTGTCGTCGCCGCCTGGTGCAGGTGTAGGTCGTGATCAAAATCCACGACTGCCTCGCCGCGGGATGTGTAGACGAGGACGAGTCGCCGGGCGAGTCGCGACGCAAAGCCGGCAGCCGGGTCAGTCGTCGCTTGGTCGTCGCCGTGGTCGTCGAGTCGCCAGACGGTAATGGGTACGGCGGCGGCGACTCGAGGTGAGTCGTCGCGGGTCGCGGCGCGCTCGCCGGTGGGAATGGGCCGGTGGTCTGGTGCCTGGGGGTTGGGATTCGAGTATGCAGTCATGGGGCGGTTGGCTCCCGCGCCCGACTGGCCGTGTTCGCATCTACCAAATGCCCAACAACAGCCGCGTCCGCTCGGTGTTGGCGGAGCCTGTGCCCAACACAGCCCAACAGTTGCCGCGCATTGATGGGAGCCGTGCCCAACACCGGGACTCCAGCGTTGGCCGCCGCTGTTGCCCCGGACCTTCCGACGGTCGGCGCGGCTGTTGGTGCCCGCGCCCAACGGGTGCGCCACTGCCGCACCCGACAGCTGTGGTGGCCGGTCTGTTGGGTGGACAACAGCCGCCAAGGCGGACGGGCCGCGAAGAGGGCCGGAACGCCTTGGCGCTACGCGGCGATCAGCGTGCGGGGCGAGTCAGCGAAGCGTGGCGGACGCGCGCGGTCGGAGTGGCAAACCCGGGCGGCGTGCGGCCGTTGTAGTTCGCCGCCCGGCGGCCGTGCCCCGCTTCCCCGCCGTTGCGGCGATCCTACCGCCCAACAGCGCCCAACAGCGCCCAACAAGTCCGCTCACCTGCGCTGTTGGTGATCCGGCGGGGCGGTGAACCGCGACAGTGGACTGCCGATGGGTGTTGGGCGCGTAGCGGCCTGACCTGGCCCAACAGTCACCTCGGGTTGATCTTGTTGGTGGGTGCTGTTGGGTTGACGTGCGCGGATGGGGATCTCGTACTGCAGCCGAGCCGTACCCGATCCCATTGCGAGGCTGGCATGTCTGCTTCAAGCTGGCCGTCGTCGCCGCTGGACGCGGCGCAACGCGCCTTCACCCTTCTGGTTCAGCCACCCACCCACGTCGGGTTCGACGGCCGCGGCTTTGACGGCTTGCCCGACGAGATCCTGCCCGTGGACCAGCTCCGCGACCTGCTGCTGTGGCCAGCGACGAGCGTCGAGGTCCGCGACGCGGTGTGGCGGGAGCTGGTCGTACGGGCCCGCCGGGACGGCCCCGCGTGGGTTGTCGCCGCGGTCGGAGTGGCCATGCCCGGGCTGCGCCGCGTCGCCGGGATGCTGGCCGCCGGGTGGCGCGGCGACACCGACGACCTGGACTCGGAACTGATCACAGGGTTCGTCGCCCGGCTGAAGACCATTGACCTGGATGAACCGCGCATCTGCGGCCGACTCATCGATGCCGGTCTGCGCGCCGCGCGGAAGGCCCGCGACGCGGACTCCGACGCCCAGCTCATCCACGCCGAGGCCGCCGGTCCGATCGCCCCGATCCACCCGTGGGACCACCCTGACCTGGTGCTCGCCCGTGCGGTCGCGGCTGGCGTCATCGACGCCGAGGAGGCGAACCTGATCGCCGCTACCCGACTGGAGGGCACCACCGTCGCCCAGGTCGCCGACAGGTTGGGCATCGCACCCAGCACGGCCAGTGCGTGGCGGCTTCGCGCTGAGCGGCGCCTCGCCGAGGCCATCGCGGTCGGGGACCTCGCGTTCGTGCCGCTGCGTCCCCGCCGAAGCCGCCCTGGCGATGCGACCCAACAACGGGTCGCCGCGACCCAACAGAGAATGGCCGCCGCCCAACAGCGAGTCGGTGCCGCGGGTGCGACCCACCAGCGACGGGCTGTTGGGTCGTTGTTGGGTTCGGTCGCGGCGGCGGACGTGGTGTTGGCCACCCAACAGCAGGCCTTCGTGGGCAAGACATCGGACCGAGAAGCGGCCGGTGTCGGCGCCCCGGGGATCGGGGCGCGGCCGGCCTGAGTGGCCGTGTTCGCACCCGATCACCTCATGGCTGGAAGGAGCGACGCTCCCACGGCCGGCCCCGGTCCCCGGCGGGCGCACCTCAACCCATGTCGAGCCCCGTACGCGGGGCGGGAGGTGCCCACCATGTTCCGCCGCATCATCTACCGCACCACCCTGATCGCCGTCGCGTTCCTGGCGACCGTGGCCAGCTCGGCTCCGGCGTACGCGGCCGAGCCGCAGATCCTGGCGGCGTACCCGCTGCCCGTGATCATCGGCAACATCACGACCTGGATCGTCGGGCTGCTGGTCGGTGTCGCCACCCTGTTCTTGACCATCGGTGGCCTGCGTCGTCTGGCCGCCGGTGGCGACCCGACCGAGATCGAGAAGGCGAACTCCGCGTTCAAGAACGCCCTCATCGGCTATGCCCTGGCGGTCCTCGCGCCGATCCTGCTCGGGATCGTGCAGGGTTGGATCGGGGGCTGAGATGGGCGGCTGGCTCGCCGATCAGATCATCGGCCCGATCCTCACCTGGTTCGCCGAGATGGTGATCGGCGCGCTGAACGCCTTGTGGGACTTGTTGTCGGTCACCGCGTTCGTCAGCCCGGACGTGACCGGGCTGCCACAGGTCACCGCCTTCGCCAGCACATCGCTGGGCATCGTGAATGTCTGCTACGTGCTGGCGTTCCTGTGGACGGCCATCCTGGTGATGGGCCGCGACACCATCCAGTCCCAGGTCGGGCCAGGCGAGCTGATCCCTCGCCTGGTCATCGGCCTGATCGCCGCCAACTTCGCCATCCCGTTGTGCTCCACCGTCATCGGGCTGGCCAACGCGTTGACGGCCGCGTTGACCAGCCAGGACATCACCGCACCCGGCTCGATGCACCAGCTTCGCGACACCACGGTTAGCGCGTTGAACGGCCAGACCGGCGCCACGGCGGTCAGCTTTCTGCTGCTGCTCATCGGTCTGCTGATCGCGGTGCTCACCGGCACCCTCCTTGTGCAGTGGATCATCCGGCTTGGGGTGCTCGTCGTCGCCGTCGGTATCTCACCCATCGCCTTGGCCCTGCACGGCACGCCGCAGACCGAGGGCGCCGCCAAACTGTGGTGGCGCACCATGCTCGGCACGCTCGGCACGGTGGTCATCCAAGCGGTCGCCCTGCACACCACGCTGAGGGTCTTCCTCAATCCGGACAGCAACCTGCGCGTGCTGGGGCTGCCGATACCGGGCGGCGAACCCGCGGCGGTCATGAACCTGCTCATCGTCGTCTGCCTGCTGTGGGGTGTCGTCAAGATCCCCGGGCTGATGCGCCGCTACGTCACCCAGTCCAGGCCGAACGCGCTGGGGATGATCCTGCGGGTCGTGCTGATCCAGCAGATCACCCAAGGACTGCGCCGTGGGCTGAGCGTCGGTCGTGGCGGTCGCACGATCCCCGCTCGCGCGCAGCCGGGTACGCCACGGCCAACTGGCTGGCCGGTCAGACCGTAAGGAGCATTGATGCGAAACGATCCTGATTCCATGCCCAGCGCACGAATCCCGGCCGACGTCGACACCCCCGACAAGATCGTGTACGGGTTGACCGCCCGGCAGTTGGCCATCCTGGCCGTGGCCGGCGTGATCGGCTACGGCATCGTTCGGGTGGTCGGCACGCTGCTGCCGCAGCCGGTGCTCATCGCGATCCTCACCCCGCTCGCGGGGGCGGCGATCGTGCTGGCGCTGGGCCGCCGCGACGGCCTGTCCATGGACGCCTGGCTGTTGTCGGCGGTGCGGCACACCCGCAGCCCCAAGCGGCTGGCCCCGGCCGCTGCCGGCCGGCCGACAGCGGCACCGTGCTGGGCGCCGGCCACCGAGACGCCCGGTGCAACGGTGTCGGTGCTGCGGCTGCCAGCCAAGGCGATCAGCGACACCGGCGTCGTCGATACCGGGTCGCACGCGGTGGCGCTGGTCGCCTGCACCACTGTGAACATCGGGCTGCGCACCGGAGACGAGCAGGCCGCCCTGATCGGCAGCTACGGCCGGTGGCTCAACTCCCTGTCCGGGCCGGTGCAGATCGTGATCTCCGCCCAGCGGGTCGAACTGTCCAGCCACGCCCAGCGCATCGCCGACAACGCCGAGACGATCGCCAACCGAGACTTGGCCGACGCCGCCCGCGACTATGCCGACTTTCTCGACGACCTCGCGGCACGGCGGGACCCGCTGTGGCGCACCGTCACCGTCGCGGTCACCGCCACCGGGGACAAGGGCCGGGACACCGAGGTCCTGCGCCGGGCCGAGCACGCCGCGTCCGCGTTGTCCGCGCTCGGGGCGCAGACCGCCGTCCTCGACGGTGGCCGGGCCGCCGCGGTGTTGACCTGCGCCAGCGACCCGTACACCCCGGCCGATGTCACCTGGGCCCGTGCCCTGCCGGACGCGGCCATCACCGGACCAGGAGACTGACATGCCCATACTGCGACGGCACAAGACCGCCAGCCCCGACGCGAGCCCGGCCGATTCGGCCGGGCTCGCCGCCGTTCTGGGCCCGGCCGCGATCGAGAACAACGCCCGCTACCTGCGGGTCGGTGACGGGTACGCGGCAACGCTGATCGTGACCGGCTATCCGGCCGAGGTCGGCCCGGCCTGGTTGGACCCGCTGCTGGCCTGGCCGGGACGGGTCGACGTCGTCGTCTACATCGACCCGCTGCCGCCGCAGGTCGCGGCCGCCCGGCTGCGCAAGCAGCGGGCGCGGTTGGAGTCCAACCGGCGCACCGACGCGGAGAAGGGCCGCCTCGTCGACCCGATGACCGAGGCCGCCGCCGACGACGCCGCCGAGTTGGCCGACCGGATCGCCCGCGGCCAGTCGAAGCTGTTCCGGGTTGGCCTGTACCTGTGCGTGCACGCGACCACGCTCGACGAGCTGGTCGAGGCGGTCGCGCATGTGCGGGCCACTGCCGCGTCCATCTTGCTGGACACCCAGCCGGCGACCTGGCGGCAGCTGCAGGGCTGGACGACCACGCTTCCGCTCGCGACTGACAGGCTCGGCATGCGCCGGGTGATGGACACCGACGCGATCGCGTCGGCGTTCCCGCTCGCCTCGTCGGATCTGCCGGCGCCGCTGCCCGGTGAGCCCGGTGCCACCGGCGGCATGCTCTACGGACTCAACCCCGACAGCAACGGCATCGTGTGGTGGGACCGCTGGGCGCAACACAACGCCAACAGCGTCGTCCTCGCCCGCTCCGGCGCCGGCAAAAGCTACTTCGTCAAACTCGAAGTCCTCCGCTCCCTGGCCGACGCGGTGCACGTCGCGGTGATCGACCCCGACAACGAATACATCCGCCTCGCCGACGCCGTCGGCGGCGTCACCATCGCGCTCGGCGCCGGCGGGGTACGACTCAACCCCCTCGACATCCCGCCCGGCGACCGCCGACCGCAGGCCCGCACCTACCGAGCACTATTCCTACACACCCTCATCAGCGTCCTGTTGGGGCAGCAGCCGCCGCCGTCGGAGCGGGCCGCGCTGGACAAGGCGATCAACGACGCCTACGACCAGGCCGGGATCTCCAACGACCCCGACACCTGGCGCCGACAGGCACCCCTGCTGCGCGACGTCGCCACCGCGCTCACCGCCCAGCACACCGAGGCCGCCGACACCCTCGCGGCACGGCTGACGCCGTGGACCACCGGATCGTTCCGGGACCTCTTCGACGGGCCCACGACAACCGTTCCGACCGGACAGTTGGTGTGCTGGTCGACCAGGCATCTCGCGGACGAGCTGCGCGCCCCCGGCATGCTCCTGGCGCTGGACGCGATCTGGCGCGAGGTGGACACCCCGGCCATCCGGTCGGCGCACACACCGAGGCGGCTGGTCGTCGTCGACGAAGCCTGGACGCTGCTGCGCGACGGCGAGGGCGCCAAGTTCCTCTCCCGCCTCGCGAAGTCCGCCCGCAAGCGGCGGGCGGGACTGGCGGTCATCACCCAGGACGTCGGGGACCTGCTCGGCTCCGACCTCGGCCAGGTCGTCATCGCCAACGCCGCCACACAGATCCTGCTACGGCAGGCGCCCCAGGCGATCGACATCGTCGCCGACGTGTTCGGCCTGACCGCCGGCGAGGCACGGCTACTGCTCGGCGCCCGCCGCGGCGAAGGCCTGCTCATGTCGGGCACCCACCGGGTCGGCTTCCACGCTGTGGCCTCCAAAAAGGAGCACCGGCTGTGTATCGGTGACCTGGAGCTGCCCGACGACGAGTAACCCCCACCACCACAACGTCACGGCCGGACCGGCCGTGACGCGACCACACCACTTGAGGGCCGTGGGCCGCCAGCAACGGCGGCCCACGGCCCTTTTCGTCTTTTGAAGGGCAGAACCGTGATCAGCACTGTTTTCGCGCTCATCCCCGCGCTCGTTCCCGCGTCCACACCACCCCCGACCCCACCGCCGACAACGTCGGCGCCGCCGCTGCCCAGCCCCTCGCAATGGCTGCTCGACACCGTCACCGCCGCTGGCGGGTGGTGTCGGGACCGTCCCTGGCTCGCGGTCGTCGCCGTCCTCATCGTCGCCGCCGGCTACACGGCGCGCACCGTCGTGGCCGGCCGCCGGCACCGCCGGATGGCCCGGCACGCGCAGCTGATCACCGTGTCGCCGCCGCCGGAGGTCGATCCCGCCGGCGCCGCCACCCTCTGGGCCACCGTCGCCGAAATCCTGCACACCGGCTGGCGGCGCCGCCTGCGGGACGGCCGGGCGCACATCGCCGTCGAGTACCGGTGGGGCGGCCGGGAACTGACCATCGCCGTCTGGGTTCCCGGAACCACCCGGACCGGGCCGATCCAGGCCGCGATCCGCGGCGCCTGGCCCGGCGCGGCGTGCACCGTCACCGACGCCGACCCGCCGCTGCCCCTGGACGCGCTCGACGTCGGCAGCGCGCTCGCCCCCACCCTGCCGGCCTGGTACCCGCTGCAGACCGACCACGACAACGACCCGATGCGCACCCTGATCGCCGCAGCCTCCGGGCTGCACGCCGCCGAGTCAGCCTGCCTGCAGGTCCTCGCCCGGCCCGCCACCAACCGGCAAATCCGACGGTTGCGCCGCGGCGTGCAGGGCCTGCGCACCGGCCGGCCGCCGCGCGACATGCTCGACCCCGCCACATGGCTGCGCGTCGCTCTCGACCTCAGCCTGGAGCTGTTCAGCACGGGCCGGCGCACGCATCCGGCCGCACGCCACACCCCGGTTCCCGGCGCCGACCCGCAGCGCGAACGCGACGGCCGCGCCGGCGTCGACAAGCTCACCGGCACCCAGTGGGAAGTCGCCATCCGCTACGGCATCGCACACGCCGGCCACCGCGAAGGATCCCGGCCGGAGGCGCGGCTGGTCACCCTTGCCCACGGCATCGCCGCAGCGTTCGGGTCCTGGACCGGCCGCAACCGGCTACGCCGGCTGACCATCAAGCATCCGGCCCGTGTCCTGGCCGCCCGGATGCTGCGCCGCGGGTTCCTGCTGTCAACGGCCGAGTTGGCCACGATCGCGGCGCTGCCGCAGGACATCGCCGTGCCGGGTCTGGACCGGGCCCGCGCCAAGCCGATGCCCGCCCCCGTCGCCGTCGCCTCTGGCGGACGCGGCACGAAGGTGCTCGGCAAGGCCGACGTCGGTGGCCACTCTGTCGCCGTGAACGTCGCCGATGCCCGCCAGCACCTGCACGTGCTCGGCTCCACCGGCTCCGGCAAGAGCACCCTGCTGCTCAACATGATCCTCGACGACATCCACTCCCGCCGCGGCGTCGTCGTCATCGACCCCAAGGGCGACCTGGTTCTCGACCTGCTCGACCGGATCCCGACCAGTCACGCCAAACGGCTGACGATCATCGACCCGGACCAGCCGGCCGGCACCACCCTCAACCCTCTGCAGGGCGACGATCACGACCTGGTCGTGGACAACATCGTCTCGATTTTCGGGCGGATCTTCGCCAAGCACTGGGGACCCCGCATCGACGACACGCTCCGGGTCGCGTGCCTGACCCTGTTGCGCAAAGCCAACGCCACGCTGACGCTGATCCCACCGCTGCTCAACGACAAGAAGTTCCGGTACGCCTTCACCCAGGACCTCGACGACCCCGAGGGCCTGCGCGGCTACTGGGAATGGTTCGAGTCCACCCCACCGCCGCTGCGCGCCCAGGTCATCGGCCCGGTGCTCTCCCGGCTGCGGGCCTTCCTGTTGCGTGACTTCGTCCGCCGCACCCTCGGCGCGCCGAAGTCGAGCTTCGACATGCGCCGCGTCCTCGACGGCGGCATCCTGCTCGCCCGGCTGCCGAAAGGACAGATCGGTGAGGAGACCGCCCGGCTGATGGGCAGCTTCGTCCTCGCCTCCGCCTGGCAGACCGCGACCGGACGGGCCCGGCTACCCGAGCCGGACCGCCGGGACTCCTTCGCCTACATCGACGAGGCGCACAACTTCCTGAACCTGCCGGGCAGCGTCGGCGACATGCTCGCCGAGGCCCGCGGCTACCACTTCGGCCTCGTGTTGGCCCATCAAAATCTGTCGCAGATGCCGCGGGAGACGCAGCTGGCCATCTCCGCGAACGCGCGTAACAAGGTGTTCTTCTCCTGCGCCCCGGAGGACGCCCACCAGCTGGCCCGGCACACGATGCCTGAGCTCGACGAGCACGACCTGTCCCATCTGGACGCCTACCGGGCGGCGTGCCGGCTGGTCGTCAACAGCCGCGAGACCGCCGCGTTCACCCTGCGCACCAACCCGCCGCGGGCGCTGGTCGGTGAGGCGACGGCGGTCCGGCAGGCCGCAGCCGCGGCCGTATCCGGCCCTTCCGCGAACCGGACGGCGATCGCCCAGATCGCTGGCGTGGCCGATCCGCCGGACGGCGATGACTCCGATCCAGGCAACCCAACAGCGACCCAACAGGACGTCGCGTAACCCAAGAGCCACGACAAGCAACGACCTTGGCGGCAGTCGATCGAGGACCTCAACTGCTCGGGGGCGCGGTCTCCGGGCAAGGTCATGGCTGAACGCCAATGTCCCTCAGCGACCACGGGGGAGCCGCTGAGGGACACCGCGAGCGTACGCCTGCCACTGGCGTTCGCCAGATCGAAGCATCTCCTCGCCGATCAGTCCGGTCAGGGTTCTGCCCACTCGGCCAGGACCCGGTCGTCGCAACAGCCAGCGACCCGGCCGGCACCCGGCGCCGTACTGCCGGGGCCAGGCCGCCCCCGTCCACCCAACAGCCCAGCTAGGAGCCGTCATGTCCGCTCACACCGAATCCCGACGCTTCCCCGAGGGGGAACTCTCGACGGGGGACACGCCCCTGGTCGTGCTCCGCACGACCGACCTGCGTCGAACCTCCAACCACACCCTCATCGACATCTCCCACCGCCTCCGGCCTCGCGACTACACCATCGCCTCACTCCTCGACGAGCACACCACCCTGACCACCGAGCACCTCACCTCGATCCTGTTCTCCAACCCCACCACCTGCCGTCACCGCCTGCAGCTGCTGCGCCGGCTCGGCTTCATTGACCGGTTCATCCGCAACCGGCCCGGCGCACCCAACCCGGTCTGCTGGCTGCCCGGCCTGCTCTCCTCCCGGTACGTCGCCCTGGCCCGCGACGAGAGCCCGCCCACGGCCAGGGTCCTGCGGGAACGCCAGGATCGGGTCTACTCCAGCCCGACCCTGGAGCACCTCCTCGCTGTCAACGACGTCTTCGTCTCCCTGCTCGTGCACGCCCGCCGCCGACCGGGCGCGGCGCTGACCCGCTGGTGGTCCGAACGCACCACGGCGGCGGCGTTCGGCCACCGGATCAAACCCGACGGCCACGGCGTCTGGACCGACGGCGACCAGGAAACCGGATTCTTCATCGAACTCGACCGCGGCACCGAACCGATCGGCCGGTTGATCGACAAGTTGGCCTCCCACCGGCGGCTGCGAGCCGAAGGCGGCCCGCAGTACCCGATCCTGTTCGTCCTGCCCAGCCGGCTGCGGGAGCAGAACCTGCACCGCAAGCTCGCCGACCGGCCCGAACCGAGCCTGATCGTCGCCACGACCTCGCCGGAATCCGGGCCGGATCCGGCAGGTCCGGTGTGGCGGCTGGCCGGCAACGGACGCCACCGGCTCACCCTGGCCGGCCTGCCCAGCAGCCACGGCCAGCCCGGCCCGCTCAACCCCGGGCCGGCGCAGGCCGCCGACCACCCGCTGCGGTTGGTCCTCGGCTCCGCCGCCTAATGCCGCCCCGGCAGTGGCCCAGCGGATCGGTGGTGATGGCTCTCGTCGCGGTCAACCGACGTCGGGCCCGTTTCCCAGCGCTCCACTCGGCAGGGGACGGGCCCGAGGTCGGCGGGACACCGCCAAGCGGCCGAACACCGCCGCCGGCGACTGGGAAGCCGCCAGGTCATTGTGACTGAGCACGCTTCTGGCGAGGTCGATCGCGGCGGCGAGGTCATCCGCGAACTCGCGGAGAAACTCTGCTGAGCATGTGTAGCGGCCCGCAGGTCCGCTGGTTCGTGCGCGTCACCGGCACGGTTGATGGTCTGTCCGGGGTCTTGCTGGCTCCCCGGCGACGGCTGCGGGCCTGCAGCGGTTGGGGACGAACCGGTGTTCGCCCCGGGGTGACGTGGATCCAGATGAACGCTGTAGCGGTCGCGCGATTGCGCTCGATCCAGTCGGTGCGCGTCCGCTGCAGGCTTTCCCTGCTGTCAGTTCGGCGGCGATCGGTGCCATCAATTGAAGTCGCGGGTCCAGTCGGCCATGGTTGCGCGGTGTCGTTCGAGCGTTGACGTGCCTGAGCGTGGCTGATGGTCAGCCGGCAAGCCCGACGAGCGTGTAGACGAACTCCTTGCCGCCGCGGTTAGAGACGGCCGCCTGGCGCCGGTGCAATGCTGCCGCGTCTACTAGGCGCTTGAGCCGATTGTTGGCGTTCTGAGCCGTAATAGAGAGCCTCGTGGCAAGGTCGGCAGCGCGGAACTCGCGCAGCTGCAGAACGGCATCGAAGGTTTCCTGGAGTGGTTCCGTGCGCCCGAGGAGCGTCGGTCCGTCGTCCAGAGCCAAGGCTATGAGGTCGCGGCGTTCGAGGCATATGTCGATTGCCTCCCGAGTCTCTTCGTTGAGACCGGCAAGCCGTACCCCTGCTGTCGGATGATCGCCTGCGCTGAGGGCGGTGTAGAGCTTGCCGAGGAACTCGTCGGCGAAGCTGATCGTCATCGCCTCGACGCCGTTGAAGTCGACGGTGACCACGGTGCCTGCGCCAGCGCTCTTGATCTCTCGTTCGAGGCGCTCACGAGCTTGCTGGGCTTTGCTTCGTGTCGCCAGAAAGGCGCCGAACTGGTCTACCGAAAAGTCCAGAGCATCGGAATCCATCGTCGTCTCCAGGTTCAATGAAACCATTGAAACACGGTGTCACGGATTCCGCACCCGGAGCCACGCCCATGTTCCCCTGATCTCGTCTTCCGTAGTCGCATACGCTGGGCGTCGATCATGCTGGCGGGCTGCCACGCTGGCAAGTCCCCGTCCGCTGCGCAGAACGAGCAGCGAGTAGCCGGCGTTGCCGGTGACGTTGAACAGGTCCGCCAGGCCGTTGCCTCGCTTGTCCTCGGTGCCGGTGACGCCCCGCTGCAACGCGCGCTCCAGCGCAGCCTCGTCGCCTGGCAGGTCGCGGTTCTCCGGGTTCTTGCGCAGGTGCTCCAGAATGCCGATGCCTGTGTCGCAAATCGCAAACTCAAGCCCTCGGCGTCTCGAAGTCCGGCCGGAGTAGGCCTGCACGGCGGCGAACGCTCCGATGGTGCTCGCCCCGTGACTCACGGCATTGTCGACCAACTCGCCGATGCTTTGCACCGCGCGACGACTGAACGGAACCTCGAGCCGAGCCAAAGCCACGCGCCCGACCCGCCCCATCAGTTCGTCCCCCGTCTCCGTCGACACCCGCATCACTTCCACCAACTTGTCGGTGCGGTCCAGGCGCTGCTGCTCCGGTCGTATACCCACGACCTCGCTTCCCGGTGGAAGTGCCGCAAAAAGATCCATTCGAGCGATATATGACACCGCATCGATATCTTCCGGCATATGCACACTTACCGGTGCATTCATGGATGCAGCGGTATGTGCGAGCGCGGCGGCAGCCGCCAAGTCGAGCGGGCTGGCGAACGTCAGCTGCCGGAGGTCGAGCACGAGCCGTCCGGGTGCCTCGTCGTGGTGGACCGGGGTCAGGCGGCGCAGGAGCGGCTGCCGTCCGGCGAACTCGATCCGCATCTAGTCACCATGGCACCCCCATGGCGTCAGGTCGCGCTACACGCCGGGAGGGTGCGAGGAGGCGGAGCGCTTTCATGGGCTACAGTGAAACCGAACACGCCGTGAGATTCAGGAGCTCGACTTGCCGCACGAACACCATGTTGACCACGACACGCTGGTCCTCCATGCCGACACCAAGGTCAACGTCCCCAAGCCGGAAGCCAAGCAGCGCCGGGGCCAGGTCCGCTACCTGCGCGACCGGCTGGAGGCGCACATCGCCGCGCACCCCAGCTACGACCTCGTGAAGCTCCGCGGGTCGGGCAGCACTGCGAAGCACACCGCGATCCGGCGGCGCCGCGGCGAGGGCTCGGACGCCGACGTCGCGGCGTACGTCCGCGCGAGCCGGGTCGGCGGCCTCGACGTAAAGGAGGCCGACCTGCTGAACTGGCTGCTGGAGCGCTGCAAGGAGGTCTACGGCAACACGAAGGTCGCCGAGGACTTTGTGCCCTCCGACCACGCGGTGGGCATCATCATGCGCGGCACGAAGCTGAAGATCGACGTCGTGCCCGTGCTCTACGTGGGCGACCCTGACGACAAGGGGTACCTCGTCACCCGCGACGGCACGCGCGTGCTGACCTCCGTCACGCAGCACCTGCAGTTCATCCGCACCCGCCGCAACGCGGCCGGCGCCGAATACCTTGAACTCATCCGCTTGCTCAAGGCGTTCATCCGCGAGGCGAAGCGCGCCGACGAGCAGCTACGGTGCAAGAGCTTCCTCATCGAGCTGATCGTCGCGCACCTGTGGGACAACGGCTGGCTCGGCCAGCCGCTCGCGGTGCACGACTACCCGCGCGCGTTCGAGCAGGTGCTGGCCTACATCGTCAACACCGAGCTGCGCACCCCGATCAGCTTCAACGACTTCTACCGCCGCTCTGCGATCGGCGCCAGCAGCGACGCCATGCAGGTCTGGGACCCCGTCAACCCGGCCAACAACATCGTGAGCAGCTACACCGAGTACCACCGCGCCCGGCTCGTCGAGGTCGCGAAGGCCGCGTTCGAGGAGATCAACTGGGCGGCGCTCGCGCCGACGAAGGGCGACGCCGTGGAGGCGTGGCGCAACCTGCTCGGCCCGTCGTTCGGGGTGGCCTGATGACGTACGCCCTGACCCGGTCGGCCTCCGACTCATTCACGATCACCCAGGCCCGCTACGTCGGTGCGAAGGTCGGCGCGGACCTGCGGATGCTGGCGAACCTCTACGGCAAACCGTCCCTCGGCGACATCGACGACTACGTCGAGGAGGTCGCGCTGCTGCTGCGCGACGGCTACCTCGGCACCGTCGACTTCGGGTTCAAGGAGCTGAACTCGAACGCGTGGCGCCTGCGGCTGCGGTACACCGCCACCGCGGGCGGCCACCTCCTGGACAGCCGGCCCGGCAGCTTCCCGTCCTCGGTCGCGGTCGCGGGCCTGCCGTTCTACAGCTTCCTCAACTACTCGTCAAACCTGCGTTCCGCGTAATTCGTCTGGTCTAGAGATCCTGACCGGATGAAGCTCGTGGTCAGGGCCGTGTGGTCGACTGTCGGGCCGAGGATCGCCTAGAGAAACGCCTATCGGGATACGCACTGGTGG
>NZ_QGSW01000087.1:0-18502 GCF_003176715.1 Micromonospora sp. S4605 | reverse complement strand
TATTCGTCGGCAGCGTCAGATGTGGATAAGGGACAGCGGCCGCGCTCCGGGGTCCACCGCCCCCGCGGGCCCGGCCGGCTCGGGGATTCAGCGTCCCTGACCTGGGTAGAAGCAACGCGGTCGAGCAGATCGGCGGGCCGACCAGGGCCCCCGCCACCCAGCGTCAGGAGGCCCGATGCCGTCCATCCCGGCGGACCGCAGCCCGGACAGCACCCTCGCCTTCCTGCGCGACGGCTACCGGTTCGTCGGCGGCCGGTGCGACCGGTACGGCACCGACATCTTCCAGACCCGGCTGCTGCTGGAACGCACCATCTGCCTGCGTGGCCGGCCGGCCGCGCAGCTCTTCTACGACAACGAGCGCTTCGTCCGCGCCGGCGCCATGCCGCTGCGGGCCCAGCGGACGCTCACCGGTCGCGGCGGGGCGCAGGGGCTCGACGGCGCGGCGCACCGGGACCGCAAGGCGATGCTGATGTCGATCATGACGCCGACCGCGGTGCGGCAGATCGGCCAGCTCTTCGACGACGAGTGGCGGGCCCGGATCCCGGTCTGGGAGAGGTCCGGGCCGGTCGTGCTCTACGACGAGCTGGGCCGGATGCTCACCCGGACGGTCTGCGCCTGGGCCGGGGTGCCGCTGGCCGGCACCGAGGTGCTCCGGCGTACCGACGAGCTGCACGCGATGATCGACGGACCGGCCGCGCTCGGCCCCCGGCACTGGCGCGGCCTGCTGGGCCGCCGCCGCGGCGAACACTGGGCGGGTGACCTCGTCGAGCGGGCCCGGGCCGGGACGCTGCCCGCCCCGGAGGGCAGCGCGCTCCGGGTGATCGCCGACCACCGGGATGAGCGGGGACGGCCGCTGCCCCGGCGGATCGCCGCGGTGGAACTGCTCAACGTGCTCCGGCCGACGGTGGCCGTGGACCGCTTCATCGTCTTCGCCGCGCTGGCCCTGCACGACCACCCGGCCTGGCGGCAGCGGGCCGGGGAGAGCGACGAGGCCACCGAGTGCTTCGTCCAGGAGGTCCGCCGCTACTACCCGTTCTTCCCGATGGCGGCGGCCCGGGTCCGGCGCTCCTTCGACTGGCAGGGCTACCACTTCCCGCGCGGGCGGCGGGTGGTGCTGGACCTGTACGGCACCAACCACGACCACACCCTCTGGCCCCAGCCGGAGCAGTTCCGCCCGGAGCGCTTCGCCAACTGGCGGGCCGACCCGTTCGGGCTGATCCCGCAGGGCGGCGGCGAGCACCTGACCGGGCACCGCTGCGCCGGCGAGTGGATCACCATCGAGCTGATGAAGCGGGCGGTGACCAACCTGACCACCGCGATGCGGTACGACGTACCACCGCAGAACCTGGCGGTGAGCCTGCGCCGGATTCCGGCGCTGCCGCCCAGCGGCTTCCTCATCACCAACGTGCGGCGCACCGCCTGACGAAGCGCCCGGGCAGGACGGGCCGCCCCGGCGGGGGCGGCCCTCGGCGGGTCGGTCGCGGCGCCGGTCAGGCCGGATGCAACACGGTACGCAGACAGCCCTCTTGCTTCTTCTCGAACACCTCGTAGCCGCGGACGCCCTGCTCCAGCGACATCGGGTGGGTGGCGAGGTAACCGGGGTCGATCTCGCCGGCGGCGAGCCGGTCCAGCAGCATCGGGATGTAGCGCTGGGCGTGCATCTGCCCCATCCGCAGCACCAGCGCCTTGTTCATCGCCGCGCCGAGCGGGAACTTGTCGACCAGGCCGCCGTAGACGCCGACGATGCTCACCGTCCCGCCCTTGCGGCAGGCCATGATCGCCTGGCGGATTGAGGTGGGCCGGTCGGACTGCAGGCGTGCGGTCTGCTTGGCCTTGTCGTACGCGTACGCCGGGCCGACGTCGTGGCTCTCCATGCCGACCGCCTCGATGCAGGCGTCCGGTCCCCGTCCGGCGGTCAGCTCGCGCAACGCCTCCAACACGTCGGTCTCCGCGTAGTTGACCGTCTCCACGCCGAGCCGGTCGGCCGCGGTGGCCAGCCGCTCCGGCAGCCGGTCGATGACGATCACCCGCCCGGCGCCGAGCAGTTGGGCGGCGCGGGCGGCCATCTGCCCCACCCCGCCGGCGCCCCAGACCGCGACCACCTCGCCACCGGTCAGCCCACAGAAGTCGGCCGCCATCCAGCCGGTGGGCATCGCGTCGGAGGCGAACACCACCGAGTCGTCCGGCACCCCGTCGGGGACCGTGAACGCCCCGACGTCACCGAAGGGCACCCGGACGTACTCGGCGTGCGAGCCGGTGTAGCCGCCGGCGGCGTGCGAGTAGCCGAGGATGCCGGCCGGCGAGTGCCCCCAGAGCTTCTCGGTGAGGACCGGCTGCGGGTTGGAGTTGTCGCAGAGCGAGTACTGCTCGGTCCGGCAGTACCAGCAGCCGCCGCAGGCCACCACCGAGCCGACCACCACCCGGTCGCCGACCGTCAGCCGCCGCACGCCCGGCCCGGTCTCCACCACCTCGCCCATGAACTCGTGGCCGAGCACGTCCCCCTCGCGCATCGCCGGCAGGTAGCCGTTGATCAGGTGCAGGTCGGAGCCGCAGACGCTGCTGGCCCGGACCTTGACGACGATGTCCCCCTCAGCGCGGATCCGTGGCTCGGGCACGTCGCGCACCGCGAGCTTGCCAACTCCCTCCCAGCACAGCGCCTTCACGCCCGGCCTCCCGTCGTGAGCTTCTCGCGCACCTTGTCGGTCGCCTGTTCCTGAGCCGGGCCACGGCCGGACGGGTCACGCCGGGTGTCGATCACCTGCCCGGCCTCGATGAGTGACTTCACCCGGCGCAGAATGTCCCGCAGGGCCAGGTCCGGCTCGTCGCTCGCGGCCAGGCCGAGCGCCCGGCGCACCGGCCCGGAGCGGTAGCGCAGCTCGGCCCGGATCTCGGTGCCCCGGTCCTGCGGCGCGGGCACCAGCTCGACCGTGCCGTGCTGCGCGGGCCCGTCGGTCACCTGCCAGGTCAGCCGTCCCGGGCCGGCGACGCGGATCTCGGCGCACCACTCGGTGCCGCCGCCGGCCGGGTCACGGGCCACGCACCGCCAGCGGTTCTCGGCCAGCTGCTCCAGCGTCGCCCACTCCGCCAGCGCGCGGTCCAGCCGCTCCCGGTCGGTCCAGAAGCCGATCACCCCCTCCATCGGCCGGTCGACGGTGACCCCGCGCCGCACCACGTACCAGCCGTCCTGCCGCTCCGGCTGGTGACGACGGCGGCGCCGGGCCAGCGCCCGGCCCGCGCCGACCGCTGTCAACGCCCCGGCGCCGAGCAGCGCCCACCTCGTTCCGTTGCTGATCATCACGTCTCCTCCACGGGCGTCTCGGGGTTGGACCGCCCGTGCCCGGTGCGCTACCCGGCCCCGGCCGGCCGAAACGACGGACCGGTTTGATCGGGAGATATCCGGGCACCTGCTGCGGGCACCGACACCTCGCCCGGGGAGGCCCCGTTGCCCTTCGACGCCAGCGCCTACGGCCGGCACGTCGCCGCCGTGTACGACGACACGTACGCCCACCTGGACCCGGCCGGGGCGGTGGAGCGGCTGGCGGCGCTGGCGGACGGCGGCCCGGTCTGCGAGTTCGGCATCGGCACCGGGCGGCTGGCGCTGCCGCTGCTGGCGCGGGGCCTGACCGTCGCCGGCATCGAGGGGTCGCCGGAGATGGTGGCCGGGCTGCGGGCCAAACCGGGCGGCGACCGGGTCGAGGTCGCCCTGGGCGACTTCGCGCAGACCCGGGTGCCCGGCGAGTACGCCCTGGTCGTGCTGGCCTTCAACACCGTCTTCGCGCTGCCGGACCAGGCCGCGCAGGTGGCCTGCTTCCGCAACGCCGCCGCCCACCTGCGCCCCGGCGGCCGGTTCGTGGTCGAGGCCTGGGTGCCCGACCCGGGCGCGTTCCGGGCCGGGTCCGCGCTGCGGCCGGTGCGGGTCGCCGAGGACGAGGTGCTGCTGGAGGCGGCCGTGCTGCACCCGGCCGAGCAGCGGATGACCACCACGAAGATCCGGCTCACCGACGGCGGCGTACGGCTGCTGCCGGCCAACCACCGCTACGCCTGGCCGGCCGAGCTGGACCTGATGGCCGAGCTGGCCGGGATGGTCCGGGAACACCGCTGGGCGGGCTGGGCCGCCGAGCCGTTCACCGACGACAGCCGGGAGCACGTATCGGTCTGGCGGCGGCCGGAGGCGGCGTGAGCGCCCCGACCCGCCCGGCCGGCGGGGCCACCGGCGACGACCCCGCCCGGCCGGTCGCCCCCGCCTCGCCGGCGGCGAACGGACCGACCGGATCGACCGCGTCGACCGGACCGACCGCGTCGACCGGATCGACCGGGTCGACCGCTGGCGGCGGTGCCGTCGACCGCGCCACGCCCGGCCGCACCGGGTCCGCCGACGGCCGGCCGCGCCGGCTCCCGGTGTCGTACGTGCTGCCGCTGCGCTGGGCCGACGACGCCGGCCTGGCCGAGCTGACCGACTACCTGCGCTGGCTGGCCACCCGGGTCGAGGTGACCGTGGTGGACGGGTCCGCCCCGGAGGTCTTCGCCCGGCACGCGCGCACCTGGCGCGGGCTGCTCCGGCACGTGCCCCCGGATCCGGCGCTGAACGGCGTGAACGGCAAGGTCGTCGGCGTGCACACCGGTGTCCGGGCGGCCCGGCACGAGCACGTGGTGATCGCCGACGACGACGTCCGCTACGACGAGATCGGGCTGCGCGCGGTGCACCGGCTGCTGCACCGGGTGGACCTGGTCCGGCCGCAGAACTACTTCGACCCGCTGCCCTGGCACGCGTACTGGGACACCGGGCGGACGCTGCTGAACCGGGCGCTCGGCGCGGACTACCCGGGCACCCTCGGCGTGCGCCGGAGCACCTTCCTCGGCATGGGCGGCTACGACCCGGACGTGCTCTTCGAGAACCTGGAGCTGATCCGCACGGTGCGCGCGTACGGGGGCACCGAGGCGGCCCCGGCCGGGTTGTACGTCCGCCGGCTGCCGCCGGACACCGCGCACTTCCGGGGGCAGCGGGTCCGGCAGGCGTACGACGACCTGGCCCAGCCGGCGCGGCTGCTCACCTCGCTGGCGGTCCTGCCGGCGCTGGCGGCGGCGGCCCGGGCCCGGCGACCGGGCCTGCTGCTCGGCGCGGTGGCGACCACGGTGGGGCTGGCCGAGGTGGGCCGGCGGCGGGCCGGCGGCGCGGCGGTCTTCCCGCCGGCCACCGCCCTGGCGGCGCCGCTGTGGCTGCTGGAGCGGGGCGTCTGCGCCTGGCTGGCGGTCGGCCGGCGGGTCCTGTTCGGCGGCGTCCGCTACGCCGGCACCCGCGTCCGGCACGCCGCGCACTCCGAACGCGCCCTCCGCCGCCGCCTCCACTGACCGCGATCTCGCACCTTCCGCCCGGTCGGGGCGCACACGACAGCTCGCGGCCACTCGCCGGCGGTGCCGGGTAGTGGCCGCGAGCTGCGGTGTACGGTGACCGGCCGGGTCAGTACCGCACCTGGTCGCGGGAGTGCTGCGCCTGGTCCTTCACGTCCTGCGCGGCGGACTTCGTGTCGTCCTTCACGGCGTGCACGGCATCCTGCGCGGTGGACTTCACCGACTCGGTCGCCTGCTGCGCCGGCTCGCGCAGCTCCTGCTTCAGCTCACCGGCCACCTCGGCCAGCTTCTCCTTGACCACGCCGGTGTGCTCGCCGGCCTTCTCCTTGACCTGGGTGGCCACCTGCTGCTCGCGGCGGGTGGCCGGGATCAGCGACGAGGCCAGCCAGCCGACGCCGAACGCGATCAGGCCGGCGGCCAGCGGGTTGCCCTCGGACTTCTCCCGGATGGCCTGCGGCGCCCGCTGCGCGGCGTCGCCGACGGTCGAGGCCGCCGACTGGGCCTTGTCGCTGACCGTGTGGGCCGCCGACGAGGCCCGGTCGCCCACCGAGTGGGCGGCGTGGCCGGTGCCGTGGCCCAGGTCCGAAGCGGTTCCCATCACCTTGTCCCTCACATTCTGCAGCGCGGTACGGGCCCGCTGCTTGCGGTCGTCGACGATGCGGCTCGGGCTGACCTTGTACGCCAGCGCGTCCACGTCGGAGCTCAGGTTGTTGCGGGTGGCCTCGATCTCCCGGCGGATCTGGGCGGGGTCGGTGCTCATCGGGTGACCTCCTGCGGGTGGGGCTTGAGCGCGTCGGGGATCCGCTGCACGCTGTCGTTGGTCTGCTTGAGGCCGCGGATCCGCTCCGCGTTCCTCTTCGCCATGAAGTAGAGGACGGCGGCGATCGCGCCCCAGATGACGGCCACGATCAACGCCGCCCAGCCGGCGTCCATCACGTTGGACAGCCCGGCCCACAGGGCCAGCGAGAGGAACAGCGCCACCATGTAGCCGCCGAAGCCGGCGCCGCCGAAGAAGCCGGCGGCCTTGCCCGCCTTCTTGCCCTCCTGGCGGATCTCCGCCTTGGCCAGCTCCACCTCCTGGCGCAGCAGAGTGGACAGGTCGGTGGTGACCTGGCGCATCAGCTCGCCGATCGAGCTGCCCCGGACCTCGTCCGCGGTGTGCGGCGCACCCGCGGGGGGCTGGTAACCGGAGTCCAGTCCGGACCCCTGCGTCGGCATGCTCATGCCGCCGCCTCCCTTCGGATGACTCGGCTCACGGACGGGTGGTTCCGCTGGACGGCACGCCCGGCAGCGGGTCGGTCTGGTTCACCGGCGGCAGCGGCTGGCCGGTGCCGCCGGCCGGGTCGGCGTAGCTGGTGGTGGTGCCGGTGTCCGGGCGGGCGGCCGGCGCCGGGTCGAGGTAGCCGCCCGGCGGCACGGCGTCCGGGACCGCCCGGGGGGCCGGCGGGGTGGGGATGACCGCTGTCTGGTCCGGGTCGTAGCCGGCGTCCGAGCCGTACGCCCGGTGGCTGCCGCCCTGGCCGTCGCCGGTGGCGGCGATGTTCTTGGTCAGCCGACCGGCGAGCACGCCGAGCACGGCCGCGCCGACCAGGAAGGTGCCCGGGTTGCGGCGGGCGTAGTCGCGCACCTCGGCGAGGATGTCGCCGGGCTCGCGCGCCTCCAGCCAGCCGGCCACCCCGTGCACCCGGTCGGCGGCCTGGCGGGCGAGTTCGCTCACCGGGCCGGCCTGCCCGCCCTGCTCGGCCATGGTCCGCATCTCGTCGGCGAGCGAGCGGAGCCCGCCGGCGGCGCGGCGCTGCTGCTCGTTGGTCTGGCTGACGAGCTGGCTGCGGGCCTCGCCGTACAGGTTGCGGGCCTGCCGGGCCGCTTCACGGCCGACCTCGGCGCCCTGTTCCTTGGCGGTCTGCGCGACGGCGCCGCCGGCCTGCTTGGCCTCCGACCCGACCTGGCGGGCCTGCTCGCGGACGCCGCCGCCGTTCGTCGACTCCTGCCCGTACGTGGCAGGCGTGGGTGACAGATCGTAAGTCATGATGTCCCTTCCGCTCGGAAAGTCGTCGCGGTGTGCTGGGGGAACGCGCCGGCCGTCCGACCGGCGCGCAGATTCACCTACCCTGCGTCGCCGGGTCCATACCTGATTCGCCATTTCTCTGCGGAGCCGTCCGCGCAGGGTTACAAAATGGAGGATCGTCGGGTTGGGGTGACGTCGCCGATACGGACTGTCACGAGCGTTCCTCGCGACCGGCGCCGCGGAGACTCCGCGGATCCACGGAGGTGACATCGATGGCGCGTGACGCACGCGGTGGCGCGGTCGCGGGGCGAAAGTCCGCGGTCCAACTCGCCGCGCTGGCCGCGGCCGGGATCTTCGCCCTGATCGGGGTGCTCGGTTTCATCCCCGGCATCACCACCGGCTACGACGAGATGACCTTCGCCGGGCACCACTCGGAAGCCAAGCTGCTCGGGGTGTTCCAGGTATCGATCCTGCACAACATCCTGCACCTGGGTTTCGGCCTGCTCGGCCTGCTGATGGCCCGCAGTGTCGCCGGGGCCCGCCTCTTCCTGGCCGGCGGCGGCGCGCTCTACCTCGGGCTCTGGCTCTACGGCTTCGTCATCAACCGGGAGAGCGCGGCGAACTTCATCCCGCTGAACGACGCCGTCAACTGGCTGCACCTGGTGCTCGGCTTCGGCATGCTCGCCCTCGGCCTGCTGCTCTCCAACCACCTCGGCACCGGCAGCCGGCTGGACACCCCGTTCGACCGCCCCTGACCTGCGGCGGCGCCGTACCCGGGGGCGTGACCGGAGCGTCGGCGGAGTTTGCCGGCTGATCCGGTGGGGCAACGGAGAGTCACAGGATCTCCGGCGAGGAGGCGACGATGCCCCGTTGGTTGCGTGACAACGCGCTGAGCGTGTCGATGTTCGGCGCGTTCCTGGTCTTCCTGGTGCTGCAGAGCGTGTTCGGCTGGCAGACCCACAACCAGGAACTGGCCGAGTACGGGGCACCCCAGGTGAGCTGGCTGGCGTACCTGAGCAGCGGGCACTTCCTGGAGGCGGTCTTCGAGAACTGGGAGTCGGAGTTCCTCCAGATGGGCGGCTACGTGCTGCTCACCGCGTACCTGGTGCAGCGCGGATCGGCGGAGTCGAAGCCGCTGGAGCAGACCGACCGGCCCGAGGACGACGAGCGGCGGGCCAAGCCGGAATCCCCCTGGCCGGTACGCGCCGGCGGGCTGCCCCTGGTGGTCTACCGCAACAGCCTCTCCATCGCGCTGCTGCTGATCTTCGCCGGCTCGTTCCTCGGCCACCTGTTCGCCGGCACCGCCGAGTACAACCAGCAGCAGGCGCTGCAGAGCGGCGCCCCGCCGATCGGCGTCTGGGAGTTCCTGGGCACCAGCGACTTCTGGTTCCAGTCCATGCAGAACTGGCAGAGCGAGTTCCTCGCCGTCGGCACCCTGATCGTGCTGAGCATCGTCCTGCGCCAGCACGCCTCGCCGGAGTCCAAGCCGGTCACCGTCGAGCACGCGCACACCGGCGACTGACCGGCCGTCCGGCCGTCGGTGGCCGGCGGCGGGGTGACCGGCGCGCCGTCAGGCCGGCACGCGCAGCCGCTTGGCGAAGCAGACGCTGTACGGGTTGTCGACGTACTCGCCGTAGACCGGGATCGGCTGGTAGCCGCTGGAGGTGTAGAGGCCGATGGCCGCCGGCAGGTAGCTGCCGGTCTCCAGGCAGACCGTCTCGTGCCCCTGCCGGAAGGCCAGTTCCTCCAGCGCGACGAGCAACTGCCGGGCGATCCCCCGCCCCCGGTACGCGGGCCGCACGTACATCCGCTTGAGCTCGCCGGTGCCGGCGTCCAGCGCCTGGATCCCGCCGCAGGCCACCGCGCGCCCGTCGATGACCACCGCCAGGTAGCGGATGTCGTCGTGGGTCACGGTGACCTGCCCGTCCAGCCCGCCATCGGCCTCGCGCAACTCGCGCTGCTGGGCCGCGACCAGGGCGGCGATCTCCGGATCGGTGGCGGGACGTGACTCGATCAGCATCACGCCACGTTACGACGCGCGGATTTCGCCCAGGTTTCCGGCGGGCGGCCTGGTCACGGAGCGCAACCAGCTATTCGGCGTCGGCCTCCACCGCGGGATCGTCGGCCGCCGCCTCGCCGGCCTCGATCTCGTCGGCCGGCCGCTGCCGGCGGGCCTTGCGGGCCGCCAACCGCTCCGCCGCCGAGGCCCGGGCCGACTTCTCCTCCAGCCGCACGTCGGTGCCCCGGTTGCCGGGGATGAAGTCGACGCCGGCGTAGAGGGTGGGCTGCCAGTCGAACTCCCGGTCGCCGATACGGACCAGGTCGCCCGCCTCGGCGCCGGCCTTGGCGAGCTTCTCCTCGACACCCAGCCGGGCCAGCCGGTCGGCGAGGTAGCCGACCGCCTCGTCGTTGTCGAAGTTCGTCTGCCGCACCCAGCGCTCCGGCCGTACGCCGCGCACCACCCAGGCGCCGTCCGGCGCCGGCTCGATGGTGAACCCGGCGTCGTCCACCGCCGTCGGGCGGATCACGATGCGGGTCGGCTCGGCCGGCGGGGCCGCCTGGCGCGCCGCCTCCACCAGTTCCGCCATCGCGTAGGTGAGCTCCTTGAGCCCCTCCCGGGTGGCCGCGGAGACCTCGAACACCCGCAGACCCCGCGCCTCCAGGTCGGGGCGGACGATCTCGGCGAGGTCGCGGCCGTCCGGCACGTCGACCTTGTTCAGCGCGACCAGCCGGGGCCGGTCGGCCAACCCGCCGTACTCGGCCAGCTCGGCCTCGATGGTGTCGATGTCGGCGAGCGGGTCCCGCCCCGGCTCCAGGGACGCCGTGTCGATCACGTGCACCAGCACCGCGCACCGCTCGACGTGCCGGAGGAACTCCAGGCCGAGCCCCTTGCCGGTGGCCGCGCCCGGGATCAGCCCCGGCACGTCCGCGACGGTGAAGGTGTGGTTGTCGACCCGGACCACGCCGAGGTTGGGCACCAGGGTGGTGAACGGGTAGTCGGCGATCTTCGGCTTGGCGGCGGAGATCACCGAGATCAGCGACGACTTGCCGGCCGACGGGAAGCCGACCAGGCCGACGTCGGCCACGCTCTTCAGCTCCAGCACGACGTCGAGGTGCTCGCCGGGCTCGCCCAGCTCGGCGAAGCCGGGTGCCTTGCGCCGGGCGTTGGCCAGCGCGGCGTTACCCCGCCCGCCGCGCCCGCCCCGGGCCACCTCGAAGGTGGTGCCGGCACCGACCATGTCGGCCAGCACGGTGCCGTCGAGCGTCTGCACCACTGTGCCGTTGGGCACCTTGAGCACCAGGTCGCCGCCGTTGGCGCCGTCCCGGTTCGAACCGGCACCGCCCTTGCCGTTCGGCGCCTTGACGTGCGGACGGAAGTGGAAGTCGAGCAGCGTGTGCACCTGCGGGTCGACCACCAGCGACACGCTGCCACCGTGCCCGCCGTTGCCGCCGTCTGGGCCACCGAAGGGCTTGAACTTCTCCCGGTGGATCGAGACACAGCCGTGCCCGCCGTCGCCGGCCTGCAGGTGCAGGACGACCCGGTCAACGAACGTCGTCACGACGCCAATCCTTCCAGCGAGGCACGTCCCCGCACGAGAAACGGCGAAGCGGGCCGGGACACCAGGTCCGCGGCCCGCCTCGACCGAACAACTACTGCTGCGGCACGATGCTGACGGTCTTGCGACCGCGCTTGGTGCCGAACTGCACCGAACCGGCGGCCAGCGCGAAGAGCGTGTCGTCACCGCCGCGGCCGACCAGGTCACCGGGGTGGAACTTGGTGCCACGCTGCCGGACGAGGATCTCGCCGGCGCTGACGACCTGACCACCGAAGCGCTTCACGCCGAGCCGCTGGGCCGCGGAGTCACGGCCGTTACGCGAGCTGGACGCACCCTTTTTGTGAGCCATTGGAGGACGACCTACTTCCCGCTGGAGATGCCGGTCACCTTGACCTGGGTCAGCGGCTGGCGGTGACCCTGGCGCTTGTGGTAGCCGGTCTTGTTCTTGAACTTGTGGATCCGGATCTTCGGGCCCTTGGTGTGCGCGGCGATCTCGCCGGACACCTCGACCTTGGCAAGCTTCGCCGCGTCGGTCACCAGGTCGTCACCGTCGACGAGGAGCACCGCGGCAAGCTTCACCGCGTCGCCGGGGGCACCGACGAGCTTCTCGACCTCGATCACGTCGCCCTCGGCGACCTTGTACTGCTTGCCGCCGGTCTTGACGATCGCGTACATCGGAGGCGGACTCCCTGTCGTTGAGGCTGCTGGCGGTAGTCCCCGCGGCGGCTCGCCGGGTAGCAGTGGCACGGCGGCGTGGGCACGCGGGAACTCGGCACACCAAAGTGCGCCGCAGGCAAGCGTACGCCATGCCTGGCCGGACGCCCAAACCGGGCCGGCCGGTCAGCGGCCGCAGAGCTGGTCGAGGCGCTGCTGGAGCCGGTCGAGCTCGGTCTCGTCGATCGCGTCGAGGTCGGTGCCCAGCGCCGCCACCTCGCCGGCCAGGTCGGCCAGCAGGGTCTTGAGCTGGGGATCCTCGGCCCCGTTCCGCCTGCTGCCGCAGGGCGGTCCGCCAGCCGGTGAGGGCGGCCTCGGCCGACCGGGCCGACGGCAGAGCCCCTCCCACCGGACATTGCCGGGGAAGGGGCCCTGTCAAACCCGAGGCTGGTCAGCCGGTCATGGCCGGGTACGCCGCCGGGCGCCGCCACGGCGCGACCGGCGCCGCCCGGTGCCGCCCTCCGACTCCTCGGCCTCGGCCTCGGCCTCGGCGAGCGCGTCCGGGTCGTCCGGCGCGGCCAGCCGGGCCGACTCGCCCTGCTGGCTGTCGGACACCTCCGGTGCGGCGGCCGTGTCCGACTCGTAGCGGGACAGGTCGTAGCCCATGGTGTCGTGGTAGTCGGCGTCCGTCGTCGTGGTGGCGGTGTCGGTGTCGGTGTCGGTCACCTCGACCACTGTCCGCTCGGCCGGCGCGCTCTTGCGGCCCCGGCGTCGGGACGCCCCGCCGGTCGACTCGGGGGCGGCGACCGCCGAGGCGACCGCCTTGACCTTCTCCCCCGCCCCGCCGGCGCGCGGCTTCTCCGGCACCGGCTCGGTGTGGATGATCACGCCGCGGCCCTTGCAGCACTCGCAGGTCTCGCTGAACGCCTCCAGCAGGCCGGCGCCGATCCGCTTGCGGGTCATCTGCACCAGCCCCAGCGAGGTGATCTCGGTGACCTGGTGCTTGGTGCGGTCCCGGCCCAGGCACTCGGTCAGCCGGCGCAGCACCAGCTCCCGGTTCGACTCCAGCACCATGTCGATGAAGTCGATCACCACGATGCCGCCGATGTCGCGCAGCCGGAGCTGGCGGACGATCTCCTCGGCGGCCTCCAGGTTGTTCCGGGTGACCGTCTCCTCCAGGTTGCCGCCGGCGCCGGTGTACTTGCCGGTGTTCACGTCGACCACGGTCATCGCCTCGGTCCGGTCGATCACCAGGTGACCGCCGGAGGGCAGGAAGACCTTGCGGTCGAGCCCCTTGAGGATCTGCTCGTCGATCCGGTACTCGCCGAAGACGTCGGTGGTGCCGACGTGCCGGCGCAGCCGGGCCACCAGGTCGGGCGAGACGTGCGACAGGTACGACTCGACCATGTCGTACGCCTCGTCGCCCTCGATGACCAGCTCGCGGAAGTCCTCGTTGAACAGGTCCCGGACCACCCGGATGACCAGGTCCGGCTCCTCGTAGAGCAGCACCGGGGCGCCGCCGGAGGCCGCCTTGGCCTGGATGTCCTCCCACTGCGCCTGCAGCCGCTTCACGTCGCGGGCCAGCTCGTCCTCGCTGGCGCCCTCGGCGGCGGTCCGCACGATCACGCCCGCGCCGTCCGGCACCAGCTTCTTCAGCACGTCCCGCAGCCGCTTGCGTTCGTTGTCCGGCAGCTTCCGGCTGATCCCGGAGGCGTTGCCGTTGGGCACGTAGACCAGGTGCCGGCCGGAGAGCGCGATGTGGCTGGTCAGCCGGGCGCCCTTGTGCCCGATCGGGTCCTTGGTGACCTGCACCAGCACGGAGTCGCCGGACTTCAGCGCCTGCTCGATCGAGCGGGCCCGCCCCTCCAGGCCGGTGGCGTCCCAGTTGACCTCGCCGGCGTAGAGCACCGCGTTGCGGCCGCGGCCGACGTCGACGAAGGCCGCCTCCATGCTCGGCAGGACGTTCTGCACCTTGCCCAGGTAGACGTTGCCGGCCATCGTGCCGGACGAGTTGCGGGTGACGTAGTGCTCGACCAGCACACCGTCCTCGAGGACGGCGATCTGGGTGCGGTCACCGCGCTGGCGCACCGCCATCACCCGGTCCACCGCCTCCCGGCGGGCCAGGAACTCCGACTCGCTGAGGATCGGCGGGCGGGTCCGGCGCTGTTCGCGGCCGTCCCGGCGGCGCTGCCGCTTGGCCTCCAGCCGGGTCGAGCCGGAGACGCCCTGCACCTCGTCGACGGTCCGGCGGGGCTCGCGGATCTTGACGACGGTCGGCACGCCGTCGTCGGCGGCCCCCTCGGTGTCCCCGGCACCCCGGCGGCGCCGGCGGCGCCGGCGGCGGGTCAGCCCCTCGCCGCCCTCGGCCTCCTCTTCCTCGGCCTCCTCGGCCTCCTCCGCCTCAGCCTCCTCCGCCTCGGCCCGGATGGCCTCCTCGGCCTCCTCGTCCTCGGCGTCCTCGACACCGCCCTTGCCGCGACCCCGGCCACGGCGACCCCGGCGGCGACGGCGGCGGGCGGCCGCGGCCTCCTCGTCCTCCTCGGCGACCTCCTCGGCCTCCTCGGCCTCCTCGGTCGGCTCCTCCTCGACCTCCACCGCCTCGACCGGCTCGGCCTCGCGGCGACCCCGCCGACGCCGGCGGGACGGCTCGGCCGTCTCCTCGGCGGGCTCCTCGACCGGCGCGGGCGGGACGACCCGGGCGACCGGGAGTTCCTCCGGCTGCGGTGCCATGAACAGGACGGTGGGCGCGGAGAGCGCGGCCCGCCGGCGGCGGGTCCGGGGCTCCGGCTCGACGACTTCCGGCTCGACGACCTCCGGCGCTGCCGGCTCGGCCTCCTCCTCCTCGGGCGGGCTGACCGCCACGCCCGGCGGGACCTCACCGGAGCGGGACTCGGCCCCGCTGTCGGACGCCGGCGCGGCAGCGCCGAAGTCGGTTCCGGCCGCCGGCCCGGTCTCCGGGCCGGCTCCGGCCGGGGCGGCGCCAGCGGGCTCGACGGCCGGGGCGGCGCCCTCGGCCGGCGTCTCCGCGGCCGGCTCGGCCGCCGCGGGGGCGGCCTTCCGCCGCCGGGTACGGGTGGCCTTGACCGGCGGCGCGGCCTCGGCGGACGCCTCCGTCACCTCGGCCGGCTGCTCCTCGGCCGCCTTCGCGGTGGTGGCCTTGCGCCGGCGACGCGGGGTCTTCGGCGCGGCGTCGAGGTCGCCGGAGATCGGAGCGAGGACCTCGGCCTCCGGGGCCTCCCCGCTGCCCGGGGTCGGCGCGCTGGACGCCTCGACCGGCGCCTCGACCTGCTCGGGCTGGTTCAGCGGGGCGGCCCGCCGCCGGGTGGTCCGCCGCCGGGTCGGCGCGGCCGGGGCTTCGCCCTCGGGCCCCGCGAGCGGGGCGCTTCCGACGGCACCGCCGTCGAGGGTGCTGCTGTTGTCGGCGGTCTCGCCGGCCGGCTGTGCACCGGTCCGTTCGCCGCCCTCGGGCTCGTTCTCGAGCATGGACGTTCTCCAGTTCTGGCCGCCCCGGGCGCGGGTGAGCGCTGCCACGCAGGGTTGCCGCAAAGGTGTTTCCGCCGGGCGCGCGAGTCGTGCGACCGGCGAAGTCTGCCTGCCTGGGCGCTGACCGTCGGTCAGTGCCCGCCGATGGTTGCCCCGTCGCGGTCCGCTTCCAACGGATCCGCGATCGCACCCTGCGCGGTCAGCGTGCCCTGAGCCAGCCGGATCACCCTCGGCGAAACCGGCGGCTCCAGGGCGGCCACCACGCGGAGGCCGGAAAGGACGTCATCGGGTCGTACGGAGGGGGTGACCTGCCGCACGACCAGTTCGAGTATCGCACACGGTACGCCCACCACCCCGGAAGGCGTCTCCGTCGGCGCCACGGCATCGATGGAGATGACTGCTGCTCGGGCGTCGAAGGTGCGCCGGCCCTGCTTGGTCATCCGCTCCACCAGCACCTCGTCGGCGGCGGTGAAAGCGGACACCGCGGCCGCCAGCACGCGCGGATCGACCTCGGGCAGCTCGATCCGCCAGTGCGACGCCTCGATCCGGTCGGCCAGACTGCCGCCGGTGGCCACCACGGCCTCCAGCACGTCGAGGCCGGGCGAGAGCGCGGCGTCCAGGGCGGCGCGCAGCTGCGCCGGGTCGACCTGCTCGCGCAGTCCGATCTCCAGGTACTCGGCCTCGCTCGCCACGCCGGTCGGCGCCGCGCTGGCGTACGAGATCTTGGGGTGTGGGGTGAAGCCCTGGGAGAAGGCGACGGGCACCCCGGCCCGGCGCAGCGCCCGCTCGAACGCACGGGCGAAGTCCCGGTGCGAGGTGAACCGCAGCGGTCCGCGCTTGGCGTACCGGATCCGGACGCGCTGGACGACCGGCGCCTGCCCGCCCTCCGGCTGTGGTCTCTTGCTGATCGTCGTGCTCCTCGTTCGGTCAGTGCCCGTTGATCATGAAGTCATTGTCGACGACACGCGGTGGCGGTGACAACAACTTCATGATCAACCGAGTGGGCCGCAGGCGCGGGGTGAGTTACTGCGGGGTGGGGAGTTTGAGGCCGTTGATCGGGGTCAGCGGGAGGAGTTTCTTGCCGGTGGGGCCGATCTGGATCTCGGTGTCCATGGCGGGGCAGACGCCGCAGTCGAAGCACGGGGTCCACCGGCAGTCGTCCTGCTCGTACTCCGAGAGCGAGTCCTGCCAGTCCTGCCAGAGCCAGTCCTTGTCCAGCCCGGAGTCCAGGTGGTCCCAGGGCAGGACCTCCAGCTCGTCGCGTTCCCGGGTGGTGTACCAGTCGAGGTCCACCCCGAACGCGGGCAGCACCTCGGCCGCCGCGTCCACCCAGCGCTGGTAGGAGAAGTGCTCGCTCCAACCGTCGAACCGGCCGCCGTTCTCCCAGACCTTGCGGATCACCGCGCCGACCCGGCGGTCACCCCGGCTGAGCAGACCCTCGATCAGCGACGGCTCGCCGTCGTGGTAGCGGAAGCCGATCGCCCGGCCCAGCGAGCGGTCGGCGTTGATCGCCTGCTTGAGCAGCTTGAGCCGGCCGTCGATGACCTCCGGCCGCTCCATCGCCGCCCACTGGAACGGGGTGTGCGGCTTCGGCACGAAACCGCCGATGGAGACGGTGCAGCGGATGTCCTTGGAGCCGGTGGCCGCCCGGCCGGCCCGGATCACCTCGTGCGCCATGTCGGCGATCTCGAGGACGTCGTCGTCGGTCTCGGTGGGCAGGCCGCACATGAAGTAGAGCTTCACCTGCCGCCAGCCGTTGGTGTACGCGGTGACCACCGTGCGGATCAGGTCGTCCTTCGACACCATCTTGTTGATGACCTTGCGGATCCGCTCCGACCCGCCCTCCGGGGCGAAGGTCAGGCCGGTCCGCCGGCCGTTGCGGGACAGCTCCTGAGCCAGGTCGATGTTGAACGCGTCCACCCGGGTGGACGGCAGCGACAGCGAGACGTTGGTGCCCGCGTACTGCTCGGCCAGGCCGGAGCACATGTCGCCGATCTCGGAGTGGTCGGCCGACGACAGCGACAGCAGGCCCACCTCGTGGAAGCCGGAGAACTCCAGCCCCTGCTGCACCATCTGCCCCACTGTGGTGATGGAACGCTCGCGGACCGGCCGGGTGATCATGCCGGCCTGGCAGAACCGGCAGCCCCGGGTGCAGCCCCGGAAGATCTCCACCGCGTACCGCTCGTGCACCGTCTCGGCCAGCGGCACGAGCGGCTTCTTCGGGTACGGCCAGGCGTCCAGGTCCATCGTCGTGCGCTTGTGCACCCGGAACGGCACGTCCGCCCGGTTCGGCACGACCCGCTGGATCCGGCCGTCCGGCAGGTAGTCGACGTCGTAGAAGCGCGGCACGTAGACGCTCTCGGTGCGGGCCAGCCGCAGCAGCAGCTCGTCGCGCCCACCCGGGCTGCCCTCCGCCTTCCACTGCCGGACGATCGCGGTGATCTCCAGCACCGCCTCCTCGCCGTCGCCGAGCACGGCGGCGTCGACGAAGTCGGCGATCGGCTCCGGGTTGAACGCGGCGTGCCCGCCGGCCACGATCACCGGGTCGGCGTCGGTGCGGTCGGCGGCGAGCAGCGGGACGCCGGCCAGGTCGATCGCGGTGAGCAGGTTGGTGTAGCCCAGCTCGGTGGAGAAGGAGACGCCGAACACGTCGAAGTCACGCACCGAGCGGTGCGCGTCGACGGTGAACTGCGGCACGCCGTGCGCGCGCATCAGCCGCTCCAGGTCCGGCCAGACCGCGTACGTCCGCTCGGCGAGCACGTCGGGCTGCTCGTTGAGCACCTCGTAGAGGATCTGCACGCCCTGGTTGGGCAGGCCCACCTCGTAGGCGTCTGGGTACATCAGCGCCCAGCGCACTGTCGCCGCGGCCCAGTCCTTGACCACCGCACCCAGCTCGCCACCGACGTACTGGATGGGCTTGGTCACCTGGGGCAGCAGCGGCTCCAGCCGGGGCCAGACGGATTCGCCCGCGACGGGGCGCGCGGTGGTGGACGGGACGCTCATGATGCCCAAGGGTACGCGGCCCGGCGGCGGTGACCGCGTGCACGCCACCAGCACGCGCCCGGACGGCATGGTCACCCGCCGTCGGCCCGGGTCACCGGCACCGGTGGTGGGCGGATCGGCGGCGGTGGCGCGGCGGTACTAACCTCGGATCGGCGCGAGAGGAGATTGCCGCGATGCCGCAGCCGCAGCCGGGAGCCGACCGGCCGGCCGACGGGAGCCCCCCGGACCAGCACCCGGACCGGGATCCGGTGGTCAGCGAGGAGCCGACCCTCTCCCCCGTACCGCCGGACGACCAGCCCCGCACCGGCCCGGAGGGCACCCCGACGCTGCCCACCGACCCGCCCGGCCCGGCCCCGGAGGCCGGCACGGCACCGGCCGGCGCAGCCACGGCGACCGCGAGCGACCCGCCGGCCGACCTCCGCACGCCCTCCGCCGACCCGGCCGGCAC
>NZ_QGSW01000083.1:0-18569 GCF_003176715.1 Micromonospora sp. S4605 | reverse complement strand
GCCGGGGTGGCGAGGCTGGCGTTGGCCGCGTCGCGCATGATCTCGCTGGGGATCAGCCGGCCGGAGCGGTAACCGATGCCGATGCCGGCGATCAACACGAAGATCGCCCCGAAGGTCTGCAACGAGCCGAGCAGGGCGCCGCCGAGACCGAGCAGCGGCGCCGCGATCATCAACATCACCCCGTCGCCCATGCTGAACATCCCCGAGCGGGCCACCGACCAGCCGGTAAGGGCCCAGCCCACGCTGTAGCAGGTCGCGCCGACCAGCACCAGGGTCTGGGCGGTGGTGCCGAAGACCGGGGTCTGCTCCGCCAGGCCGGCGAAGGGCAGCATGAGCACCGTGCCGGCGATGCTGACCAGCAACCCGGCGGCGGCCACCCGGCGGCTGCGGGTCGCGGCCAGCAGCCCGGTCAGCGCGAGCAGGGCGAGCAGCCCGAGCCAGACCGCGCCCACCCAGCCGAGCAGGTACAGCGGGCGGCCGTCGGCCGGGTACGGGTCGTTGCCCACCCCGCCGTCGCTGGCCATCGCCACCACGCCGTAGAGCACGGCGTACGCGGGCAGCAGCCACACCGCCGCCCGGGCGAAGCGGCGCACCGACCAGGCCCAGCTGGCGTTGGTGGCGGGGCCGGCCGGTCCCGGGTCGCCCACGAAGGGCAGCACCCCGAATCCCCCGCCGGTACGCCGGCTGCCGAGCGGCCCGGTGGGGTCGTGCGCCCCGGGGACCGGGTCCGTGGACCACACCCGCTTCGCCGGATCCTTCATGCGTCACCTCGCACATCCGACGAGCGGCGCGGGACGCCCCCCGGTGTCCGCTGCCTGGTCACCGCCCGTCCTCGCACCGATGGTGGCAGCGGTCGGGGCGGGCATGAGGGGCTTTCGCGTTATTCCCCGGGCCGCCCGGCGGCCACCACCAGGCGAAACGCGCCACGATCGGGCCGGGCGTGCCGGATGTCCCGAAACGGGAACGGGCCGCCAGGCGTGCTCCGCGGAGGAACACCCCTGGCGACCCGGGTCGCCGTACCGGTCAGCCGCGCTCGCGCTGGTCGGCCGTGTCGTTGAGCAGGCTCGCCGGGGAGACCGGCTCGGGCGCCGGCAGCCCCTGCGGCTTGCCGCCGGTGGCCTGCGCCTCGGCGACCCGTACCTCGTCGTGGATCTGCTGGGCCGCGGCGGCCGCCGCCTGCGCGGCCTCGGCCGCCTCGCGCTCGACCTCGCTCGCCCCGTCGGCGGCCTCCGGCGCCGGCTCGTCGCCGACCATCCGGCTCAGCCCGCCGAGCGCGCCGCCCATCCCCTCCAGGGCCTTGGTCAGCTCCGCCGGCACGATCCAGACCTTGTTCGCGCTGCCGTTGGCGATCTGCGGCAGGGCCTGGAGGTACTGGTAGGCGAGCACCTTCTGGCTCGGGTTGGCCTGGTGGATGGCGTCGAAGACGGTCCGGATCGCCTTGGCCTGGCCCTCGGCCTGGAGGATCCGGGCCTGCCGGTCACCGTCGGCGCGCAGCACCGCGGCCTGCTTCTCACCCTCGGCGGTGAGGATCTGCGACTGCTTGTGACCCTCGGCGTTGAGGATGGCGGCACGGCGGTCCCGCTCGGCGCGCATCTGCTTCTCCATCGAGTCGCGGATGCTCGGCGGCGGCTCGATCGCCTTGATCTCCACCCGGGTGACCTTGATGCCCCACCGGCCGGTGGTCTCGTCGAGCACGCCCGACAGGTGCCGGTTGATCTCCTCCCGGCTGGTCAGCGCGCGCTCCAGGTCGAGCGAACCGATCACGTTGCGCAGCGTGGTGACGGTGAGCTGCTCGATCGCCTGGAGGAAGTTCGAGATCTCGTACGTGGCCCGGACCGAGTCGACCACCTTGAAGTAGAGGACCGTGTCGATCGAGACCACCAGGTTGTCGGAGGTGATCACCGGCTGGGGCGGGAAGCTGACCACCTGCTCGCGCATGTCCACCTTGGTACGCACCGCGTCGATGAACGGCACCAGGAGGTTGAGCCCCGGGTTCAGCGTGCGCTTGTACTTGCCCAGTCGCTCCACCACGTCCTGGCGCTGCTGCGGCACGATCCGCACCGCCTTGGCCAGGGTGACCACCGCGATCAGCGCCACGGCTATCAGCAGGACCGGGAACACGAGTTCCATGTACTCACCTTTTCGCTTCGGGTAGCTCGCCGGAAGAAGAAACGTCGTCCCGCCAGACCAGGGCGGTCACACCCCGGACCTGGATCACCTGCACCCGTTCACCCGGGTCGAAGACCTGACCCGCGTCGTACGAGCGGGCACTCCACAACTCACCGTCGATCTTGACGAGGCCGCTGTCGGCGTCGACCCGCTCCAGCACCAGCGCGCTGCTGCCCTCGATCGCCTCGACTCCGAACGGCTGCTCGCCACTGGCCAGCGCGGAGCGCTGGTGCCGGCGCAGGGTCGGCCGGACGGCCAGCACGGTCAGCGCCGACACCCCGGCGAAGACGATCGCCTGCACCCCGACCGGCGCCCCCAGCGCCGCCGCACCCGCCGCGGCGAAGGCACCGGCCGCGAACATGATCAGGAAGAGCGTCGTCGTGAAGACCTCAGCGACGGCCAATACCACACCCAGCACGATCCACAGCACGGCGTCCACCCTTAGATCGTGACACGGAAATGCACGCGCGACCTCTTCGCCATGATCAGTAAGCTCGACGGCACCCGCACCGCCGGCCGACCGAGGAGACGCCGTGGCCCTGCTGCTGCCGGAGACCGCCCGGAAGATCGACGAACTGGTCGCCGCGGCGCAGTCCGCCGGCCGTACGCCGTCGCTGGTGATCGGGGTGGTACGCGACGGTGCGCTGGCCCACCTCGCCACCGCGGGCGAGCACCCCCGCCCGGACGCGGACCTGCAGTACCGGATCGGCTCGATCAGCAAGACGATGACCGCCACCCTGGTGCTGCAGGAGCGCGACGCCGGGCGGCTGCGGCTGGACGACCCGCTGGCGGAGCACCTGCCCGGCACCGCGGTCGGCTCGCTCACCCTGCGCCAACTGCTCGGGCACGCCAGCGGCCTGCAGCGCGAGCCCGACGGGCCGTGGTGGGAGCGCGCCGAGGGCGTCGACCTGGCCACCCTGCTGCGCGGCGTCACCGCCGACAAGATCGCCTACCCGCCGCACCGCTGGTACCACTACTCCAACCTGGCGTACGGGCTGCTCGGCGGGGTGCTGGAGCGGATCACCGGCACCCCCTGGGCCGACCTGCTGCGGCAGCGGATCCTGGAGCCGCTCGGCATGCGCCGCACCACGTACGCGGCGACCGAGCCGTTCGCCCGTGGCTACGTGGTGCACCCGTGGCACGACACGCTGCGGGAGGAGCCGCGTACCGACACCCGGGCGATGGCCCCGGCCGGGCAGCTCTGGTCCACCGTCGAGGACCTGGCCCGGTGGGCCGCCTTCCTGGCCGACCCCGACCCGCGGGTGCTGGCCGCGGAGACGCTGACCGAGATGTGCGCGCCGGTGGTGATCAGCGACCTCGACTCGTGGAGCGGCGGGCACGGCCTGGGCCTGGAGCTGTACCGGGAGGGCGAGCGGGTGTACGTGGGGCACGGCGGCTCGATGCCCGGCTACGTGGCCGCCCTGGCGGTGCACCGCCCGTCCCGCACCGCCGTGGTCGGCTTCGCCAACTCGTACGGCTTCCGCAGCGGCGGGATCGGCTCGCTCGGGCAGCGGGCGCTCACCGCCGTGCTGGACGCCGAGCCGGCGTTGGCGCGGCCCTGGCAGCCGACCGCCGCGGCCCCGCCGGCCGGGGTGGCCGAGGTGACCGGCCGGTGGTGGTGGATGGGGGTCACCCTCGACCTGACCTGGGACGCCGCCGCCGGCGAGCTGGTGGCCCACGTACGCGGCGAGCGGGTGAGCCGGTTCGCCCCGGAGGGGACGGACCGCTGGCGCGGTCGTTCCGGCCCGGAGAACGGCGAGCTCCTCGCCGTGCTCCGCGACGACACCGGCCAGGTGGCAGCCCTCGACATCGCCACCTTCCTCTTCACCCGAACCCCCGACCAGGAACCCTGACCCGCGTCCCCGAACCCAGCACCACCACGGCGGCGGCGGCCAAGATCACGCAACATCCTGGATGTAGTGCCCTCGCAGCAACGCAGCGAGGCCACTACATCCAGGATCGAGCACGATCTTGAACAGTGGCGCGCACCGCAACGCACGGGCAGGGACGAGTGGCGCGCACCGCAACGCACGGGGCAGGGAGGACACCCGACGGGCCGGGGGCCGCCGTGCCCGGCGGAGGGATCAAGCCTGACCGCCCGGAGCCGGGCACGGCGGCCCCCGGCCTCGAGCGCAACCAACCCCCAGGCCAAGGAGCCGAGACGGCGCCCCGGCCCTGAGCGCGCAACCACCCGACCCGCGCGCCCCGGTCAGGCCGGCTCGGTGACGAAGTCGATGAGGCGTTCCATCGCGTTGATCAGCGGCGTCTCCACGTCGGCGAAGCTGTCGACCCGGGACAGGATGTGCCGCCACATGTCCGCCGGCTCGGCCACCCCGAGGGCCGCGCAGACGCCCTCCTTCCACGGCCGCCCCGGTGGTACCACCGGCCACGCCGGGATGCCCAGCGCCTTCGGCTTGACCGCCTGCCACACGTCGACGTACGGGTGCCCGGTGACCAGCACGTGCGGGGACGTCACCTGGGCGACGATCCGGCTCTCCTTGGAGCCGGGCACCAGGTGGTCGACCAGCACGCCGAGCCGCCGGCCGGGGCCGGGGGCGAACGCGCGCACCTCGACGTCGAGCGCGTCGATGCCGTCCAGCGGCTCCACCACCACGCCCTCGATCCGCAGGTCGTCGCCCCAGATCCGCTCCACCAGGGCGGCGTCGTGGATGCCCTCCACCCAGATCCGGCTGGCCTTGGCGACCTGGGCGCGTACCCCGTCGACCGCGATCGAGCCGGAGGCGGTGCGGCGGCGGGCGGCCGGGACCGGGGCGCGGGCCGGGCGGCGCAGCGTCACCGGCTGGCCGTCGAGCAGGAACGCGGCCGGCAGCAGCGGGAAGTTGCGCCGGCGCCCGTGCCGGTCCTCCAGCACCACCGCACCGGACTCGAAGCCGACCACCGCGCCGCAGAACCCGGATTCGGCGTCCTCGACCACGAGGTCCGGTTCCGCGTCCACCTCGGGGGTGACCTTCCGCCGCCGCCAGTCCCCCGCCAGCACGTCGTCCGCATACCGCCCAGCCATGCCGATCAAGCTAACCGGCTGCCCGCACCCCCGCACCCGACACGCCGACGGTCGGCGGGCAGGTCGAACATGCGGTCCGGGGCGGCCGGCAAACCCGGCGGAAATCGACGATCCGCCCACCACAATGCCATGATCGACGGCAGAAGGAACGGTCGGAGCGGCAGTCGAGACAGGGGCGGCGGGGACCACGTACCCTTTTCGGCATGTCCACCCCCGCAGCGGGTGCGGCCACACTCGCGCCGCGCCGGTCGAGCCGGTTCGTCGCCTGGGTGCGCGCGTGGCGCGCCGGGCTGGTCCCCTTCGACGAGGTCGCCGACGCGATCGCCGGAGCCGAGGAGCACCTCGTCGCGGACGCGCCCGGCACCTGGCGGGACGTGTCGCTGCGCGACGCGCTGCCCACCCTGGCCAAGCTCTCGCCGGACGAGATCCGGCTGGTGCTGCCCGCGCCGGGCGACCCGCGCGGGCTGCCCGGGCCGGGCGACTTCGCCGGCGCGGCGCTGCTCGCCGGTGAGGCGGTGGTGGCCGGGGGCCTCGGGCTGATCCCCGAGGTACGCACGCACACCTCCGGCTCCGGCGACACCTTCGAGACGGTGCTGTGGCGGGTCTATCCGCTGCCGGCGGACGCGCCGGCGGCCTCGCTGGCGCTGCCCGGGGCGGCCGAGGCCGAGGCGGAACTGGCCGCGGCGCTGGCCGAGACCACCGCGGCGCTGACCCGGCTCGACGTGGCGCAGTGGCGGCCCGAGCTGGCCGGGGCGCTGGAGGCGCTGCGCCGGCCGGACGGCACCACCGACCTGCCGCCCGGGTTCGACCCGCGGGCCCGCCGGCTCTTCGCCCGGGCCGCCGTGCTGGACCGGGTGCTCGCCCTGGCTGGGCACGCCGCGCCGGGCGGGGCGATCAACAACTACGAGGCCCAGCAGCGCGACGCCGCGCTGCGCCCGCTCACCGCGGCCTGCCGGCAGGCGCTGGTCGCCGCCTGCAACGCCCCGCTGCGCCCCTGACGGGACGCACGCCGATGGCCGAGACGCGGCCGGCGCGGACGCTGACGGCCGCCGGTCAGACCTCGTCGAGCAGGTCGGCGACGGAGTCGACGATCCGCGACGGCCGGTACGGGTAGCGCTCCGCCTCCGCGCGGGTGCTGATCCCGGTCAGCACCAGGATGGTCTCCAGCCCGGCCTCCAGGCCGCAGAGGATGTCGGTGTCCATCCGGTCGCCGATCATCGCTGTCGACTCGGAGTGCGCGTCGATGGTGTTCAGCGCCGAGCGCATCATCATCGGGTTCGGCTTGCCGACGAAGTACGGCTCCACCCCGGTCGCCTTGGAGATCATCGCGGCGACCGAGCCGGCGGCCGGCAGCGCCCCCTCCACCGACGGGCCGGTGGCGTCCGGGTTGGTGCAGATGAACCGCGCCCCGTCGTTGATCAGCCGGATCGCCTTGGTGATCGCCTCGAAACTGTAGGTGCGGGTCTCGCCCAGCACCACGTAGTCCGGCGCGAAGTCGGACAGCACGTAGCCGACCGCGTGCAGCGCCGTGGTCAGCCCGGCCTCCCCGATCACGTACGCGGTGCCGCCCGGCCGCTGGTCGGCCAGGAACTGCGCGGTGGCCAGCGCGGACGACCAGATCGCCTCCTCCGGCACGTCGAGCCCCATCCGGCCGAGCCGGGCCCGCAGGTCCCGCGGGGTGTAGATGGAGTTGTTGGTCAGCACCAGGAACGGCTTGCCGGACGCGCGGAGCTTCTTGACGAACTCCGGCGCGCCGGGCACCGGCTGCCCCTCGTGCACGAGCACGCCGTCCATGTCGGTCAGCCAGCTCTCCACGGTCCTGCGCTCATGCATGGTGTCGTCCCAGGGGTCGTCGGGGCGGATCGTCCGCCGGAGGTCAGGAGGGGCGGCGGGTGGGCACGCAGCACACCGTCGGGCAGGTGTCCCACATCGGCAGCTCGCCGAGGCGGCGGCGCCGGGTGACTCCGTCCGGCTCGATCCGCTCCAGGACCAGCTCGCGCACCATCGCCACGAACCGCGGATCGGTGCCGGGGGTGCCGGCCCGGACGAAGTCCAGGCCGTGCTGCTTGGCCGTCTGGCGCGCCTCGGTGTCCAGGTCCCACACCACCTCGAGGTGGTCGGAGACGAAGCCGATCGGGCTGACCACCACGGCGGTGGTGTCGCCGGCGGCGGCCAGCGCGGCCAGGTGGTCGTTGACGTCCGGCTCCAGCCACGGCACCTGCGGCGGGCCGGAGCGGCTCTGCCAGACCAGGTCCCAGGGCAGGTCCGGGGCGGCCGCCGCGTGGACCAGCCGGGCCACCTCGTGCAGCTGCGCCTCGTACCGGCCGCCGTGCGGGCCGGCGTTGGCGGCCATCGAGGTCGGCACGGAGTGGGCGGTGAAGACCAGCCGGGTGCCGGCCCGGCTGGCCGGGTCGAGCTGGGCCAGGGCCGACCGGACGGCGTCCACGTGCGGCTCGACGAACCCGGGGTGGTCCCAGAACTGGCGCAACTTGTCGATCAGCGGGGCGTCCGGGCCGACCGCGGCGCGGGCCGCGGCGATGTCGTCCTGGTACTGCCGGCAGGACGAGTAGCCGCCGAACGCGCTGGTGACGAAGGCGAGCGCCCGGGTCACCCCGTCGTCGCGCATCTGGGTGACGGTGTCCGCGAGCATCGGGTGCCAGTTGCGGTTGCCCCAGTAGACCGGCAGGTCGAGGCCGTGGGCGGCGAAGTCGGCCCGGATCGCGGCGAGCAGGTCCCGGCTCTGCTGGTTGATCGGGGAGACCCCGCCGAAATGCTGGTAGTGCTCGGCGACCTCGGCCAGCCGCTCCGGCGGCACGCCCCGGCCCCGGGTGACGTTCTGCAGGAACGGCATCACGTCCTCCGGCCGTTCCGGGCCGCCGAAGGACACCAGCACCACCGCGTCGTACGCCATGGGGCCCATTCTTCCCCGCGGCCCGCGCCGGGTCGGTGACGCCCCCGGAATGCGTGAGCCGGGCGACCCCGGCGGCGGCCGGCGCCCCGGGGTGCCCGGGGCGCCGGTCGGCGCGGCTCAGGCGCCGATGGCGTGGTAACCGCCGTCGACGTGCACGATCTCGCCGGTGGTGGCCGGGAACCAGTCGGAGAGCAGCGCCAGGCAGGCCCGGGCGGTCGGCTCCTGGTCGGTGAGGTTCCAGCCCAGCGGGGCACGCTCGGCCCAGGCGTCCTCGAACTGCTCGAAGCCGGGGATCGACTTCGCGGCCATGGTGCGCAGCGGCCCGGCGGCGACCAGGTTGCTCCGGATGCCCTGCTTGCCCAGGTGCAGGGCCAGGTAGCGGGAGGCGGACTCCAGCCCGGCCTTGGCCACGCCCATCCAGTCGTAGACCGGCCACGCCTTGGTGGCGTCGAAGGTCAGGCCGACCACCGCGCTGCCGGGGGACATCAGCGGCAGCGCCGCCATCGCGAGGGACTTGTACGAGTACGTGGAGACCTGCAGCGCGGTGGCCACGTCCTCCCACGGGGCGTCGAGGAAGCCGCCGCCGAGGCAGCTCTGCGGGGCGAACCCGATCGAGTGCACCACCCCGTCCAGGCCGTCGACGTGCTCGCGCACCTTGTCGGCGAGCCCGGCGAGGTGCTCGGCGTTGGTGACGTCCAGTTCGATCACCGGGGCCGGCTCGGGCAGCCGCTTGGCGATCCGCTCCACCAGGGAGAGCCGGCCGAAGCCGGTGAGCACGACCTGCGCGCCGTTCTCCTGGGCGAGCTTCGCCACCGAGAAGGCGATCGAGGCGTCGGTGATCACGCCGGTGACGAGCAGCCGCTTACCGGCCAGCAGTCCGGACATACAGGAGTTCCTCCGTACTTTCTCGAGTGACCGGTGCTCAGTGACCCATGCCCAGGCCACCGTCGACCGGGATCACCGCGCCGGAGACGTACCCGGCGCTGTCCCCGGCCAGCCAGGTGACCACCGCGGCGACCTCGTCCGGGCTGGCCATCCGGCCCGCCGGGATCGACTTGCGGATCTCCGCCCGGCGCTCCTCGGTCAGCACGGCGGTCATGTCCGTGTCGATGAAGCCGGGCGCCACCACGTTCGCGGTGATGTTGCGGCTGCCCAGCTCGCGGGTGATCGAGCGGGCCACCCCGACCAGGCCGGCCTTGCTGGCGGCGTAGTTGACCTGCCCGGCGCCGCCGGAGAGGCCGACCACCGAGGAGATGAAGATCATGCGGCCCCACTTGGCCCGCAGCATCTTGCCCGAGGCGCGCTTGGCGCACCGGTAGGCGCCGGTCAGGTTGGTGTCCAGCACGCCGGTGAACTGCTCCTCGGACATCCGCAGCAGCAGCGTGTCGTCGGTGATGCCGGCGTTGTTGACCAGCACCTCGACCGGCCCGAGCTCGGCCTCGATGGCGGTGAAGGCGGCGTCGACCGAGTCGGCGTCGGTGACGTCGCACCGGACCCCGAACAGCCCTTCCGGCGGCTCGCCGCTGCGGTGGGTCACCGCCACCCGGTCGCCCTGCTTGGCGAAGGCCTGCGCGATGGCCAGGCCGATCCCCCGGTTACCTCCGGTAACCAGCACTGTTCGAGCCACGGTGGGTTCCTCTCCGAAGATCGTGCGGCTTGGAGACTAGGCGTTACCGCACGGTAATCACTAACCCGCCCGACGTCATACCCTGGTACGACCCACGGGATCACCCTGCGGAAGCACGACCCGGCCGGCGCGCCCAACTACCCTGCGGAGGGTGGATCTCCGTCGCCTGCGGGATGCCCTGGCGGCCCTGCGCCGCACCTTCGCCGGGCCGGACTACCCGGCGGTCCGGCTACCACTGCGACGCTGGCCCCGGGCAGCCGCGTTCGCTCCGACCGTTGGGCTGCTGGTGCTGCTCGCGCTGAGCCTGATCACCGCGCAGTACCTGCTCGACTCGCGGAAGTTGCCCGTCGCCACCGCATGGCTGATCGCGGTCCTCACCGTCGCACCGCTGCCGCTCCTGCTGGCCCGGCCGCTGCTGGCCTGGCGGATCATGTTCCTCGGGCAGTTGTTCGGCACGTTCAACCGGCGCCCGACCGACGACTGGCCGTGGAGCCCCACCCAGATCCTGATCATCTTCGCGGTGCTGATCGTCGTGGCCGCCCGGGTCGACAGGGCCGTGCTGGCCTGGGTCGGGCTGTTCAGCCTCCTCCCGGTCTGGATCTTCGTCTCGCCGAACAACCAGGTCGGCGTCAGCCTGCTGTTCCTGATGCTGCTCATCGTCGGCGACCTGGTGGGGCGCAACGTCCGCACCAGGCGGGCACTGGCCGAGCAGGCCGAGCTGAGCGAACTGGAGAAGGCGCGGCGGGCGGTGCTGGAGGAGCGCACCCGGATCGCCCGGGAACTGCACGACGTGGTCGCCCACCACATGTCGCTGATCGCGGTGCGGGCGGAGACCGCCCCGTACCGGCTCGACGCCGTGCCGGAACCCGCGCAGGCCGAGTTCACCGCCATCGCCGGCGCCGCCCGGGAAGCGCTGACCGACATGCGCCGGCTGCTCGGCGTGCTGCGCAGCGAGTCGGCGGATCCGGAGACCGCGCCCCAGCCCGGGCTGCCGGACGTTCCGGCGCTGGTCGAGGCCGCCCGGCGGGCCGGCATGACGGTGACCCTGGAGGTCGACGTGCCCGCCGAACCGCCGGCGCCGGTCGGGCTGGCCGCGTACCGGATCGTGCAGGAGGCGCTGGCCAACGCCGCCCGGCACGCGGCCGGCACCGAGGTGCGGGCGACGATCCGGGGCGCGGCCGGCGCGTTGCAGGTCCGGGTGGCCAACGACCGCGGCGACGGCCCGACCACCGCGGGCGGCGGCCGACCCGGGCACGGGCTGACCGGGATGCGGGAACGCGCCGTGTCGCTGGGCGGTACGTTCACCGCCGGGCCGACCGACGACGGCGGGTACGCCGTGCTCGCGGTGCTGCCCTGCGACGGGGAGGACGGGATGGGATGATCCGGGTGCTGATCGTCGACGACCAGGCGATGGTCCGGCAGGGCTTCGGCGCGCTGCTGGCCGCCCAGCCGGACCTGCTGGTGGTGGGCGACGCCGCCGACGGGGCGCAGGCGGTCGAGGCGGCCCGCCGGCTCGACCCCGACGTGGTGCTGATGGACGTGCGGATGCCGGTGCTGGACGGCCTGGCGGCCACCCGCAAGCTGCTCGGCGACCGCCCCGCCGACCGTCCCCGGGTGCTCATCCTGACCACCTTCGACCTGGACGACTACGTCTACGAGGCGCTGCGCGCCGGGGCCAGCGGCTTCCTGCTCAAGGACGCCCCGGCCGCCGACCTGGTGCACGCGGTCCGGGTGGTGGCCGGCGGCGACGCGCTGCTCGCCCCGGCGGTCACCCGACGGCTGATCGCCGAGTTCGCGGCCCGGCCCGAGCGGCGGCGCCCGCGCCCCACCGAACTGGCCGCGTTGACCCCGCGGGAGACCGAGGTGCTGCGGCTGATCGCCCGCGGTCGGTCGAACACCGAGATCGCCGCCGACCTGGTGGTCGCCGAGCAGACCGTGAAGACCCACGTCGGCCGGATCCTGGCCAAGCTGGGCCTGCGCGACCGCGCGCAGGCCGTGGTGCTGGCGTACGAGGCGGGTCTGGTGGCCGCCGGGGAGTAGCTCCCCGGTACCGGGTCGAGGACGGCTCCCCGGGGTGACGCGCCGGCGGTGCCCGACACCGCACGCTGCCCACCGTGACCGACACGGAGGGAGCACGGTGATGCGGTGCAAAGGTGTGCTGCGGGCGGCGGTGGCCGCGCTGCTCGGCGCCGGGGTGGTGCTGCCGGACCGGCCGGCCCCGGTGGCCGCGGCCGGGTTCGTCGAGCGGTACCCGGACACGGCGGCGGCGATGCGGGCCGCCGGGCCGCCGTACGCCGACTGGGCGCAGCGCGGCCGACGGTTCCTGGCCTTCGACCCGCGCGGCGACGGGCTGGCCGTCGAGGTGCTCGGCGACCTGGCCGGCGCGGACCGGATAGCGGTGCTGGTGCCCGGAGTGGGGAGCACGCTGCGCGACTTCGACCGAGGGCTGGGCGGGGTGGCCCGGCGCGCGCCGGCGGTGCAGGCCGCCGAGCTGCGCGCGGCGCTGCGGTCGGCCGACCCCGGCGCCCGGGTCGCCGTGCTCGCCTGGCTCGGCTACGACCCGCCCGACGGGGTACTCACGGCGGCCGGGACGACCGCCGCCCGGCGGGGCGCCGCCGCCCTGTCCGACCTGCTCGCCGAGCTGGGCGCGCGCCGGCCGCGCGCCCGGGTCACCCTGGTCGGGCACAGCTACGGCGCGCTGGTGGTCGGGCTGGCCGCGAGACGGGCGCCGGCACAGGTGACCGACGTGGTGACGCTCGGCGGAATCGGCGCCGGCACCGACCGGGCGGATCTGCTCGGCCGGGTACGGGTCTGGGCGGCGGAGGCGGAGACGGACTGGATCCGCCGGGTGCCCCCGCTGCGTCTGCCCGGGCTGGGGCACGGGATCCGGCCGGCCGACCCGGCCTTCGGCGCCCGGCCGCTGCCGGTCACCGGGGTGAGCGGGCACGACCGGTACCTGAGCCCGGACGCGGCCACCCTCGACGCGGTCGCGTCGGTGGTGCTCACCGGCACCGTCGACGCCGCGACGGCGGGCGGAGCGGCCCGGTGAGCCGGGACGGCGCGGTCGACGCGCTGCGGGCGTACGCGGTGGGCGGGGTGGTGCTCGGGCATTGGCTGGTCACCGGCCTGGTGCTCGCCCCGGACGGCACGCTGACCCAGGCCAGCCCGCTGACCGCGATGCCGTCCCTGGCGCCGGCCAGTTGGCTGTTGCAGACGCTGGGCCTGTTCTTCTTCGCCGCCGGGTACGCCTCGGCCCGCTCGGCCGCGCGGCAGCCCAGCGGACGCGCCTGGCTCGCCCGCCGGCTGCGCCGGTTGGTGCTGCCCGCCGTGGCGCTGCTGGGCATCGGTGCGGCGGTGCTGCTGGCCGCCACCGTGCTGGGCACCCCGGACGGCACGCTGTCGGTGGCGCTGACGCTGGCGGTCAGTCCACTGTGGTTCCTGCTGCCGCTGCTCGTCCTGGTGGCGCTGACCGCGCCGCTGCGCGCCGCCGTACGCCGGTGGGGTGCGCTGCGCTGCGCCGCCCCGGCGGTGGCCGTGGTGGCCGTGGCCGACCTGGCCGGCCGGCTGCACCCCGCCGTTCCCGGGCGGCTGCCGGTCGCCGTGCTGGCCGCCTGGGCGGTGCCCTACCTGCTGGGGCTGGCGCACGCCGACGGCCGGCTCACCGGCCGGCGGGTCGCGCTGGGGCTGGCCGGCGCCGGGGCCGCCGGGCTGGCCGGCCTGATCGCGCTCGGCTACCCGGTCAGCGCGGTGGGGGTGCCCGGCGCGGCGGTGTCCAACCTGCACCCGCCGTCGCTGTTCGCGGTGGCGCTGGCGGTGACCCAGGTCGGGGTGGGTCTGGCGGTCCGGCCGACGCTGGCCCGGCTGACCCGGCGGCCGTTGGCCGGGTGGGCGGTGGGCGCGGTCAACCGGCACGCGGTGCGGGTCTACCTCTGGCACCAGCCGGTGCTGGTCGGGGTCACGGTGCTGGCCGCCCGCGCCGGAGCCGCCCTGCCCGGGCTGCACACCGCGCCGGACGGCCCCGGCTGGCTGGTGGCCCGGCTCTGCTGGTTGCCGGTGCTGGCCGCCGTGCTGCTGGTGCTGGTCCGCGGCCGGGCGTCCGGCCGCGCGGCGTCCGCCCGGCCGGCCGGACACCCACCGATGGACGGCGTCGCGCGCCCGGTCGGCTGAGTGCGGGGGCCCGCATCGGCGGGTGTACGATGATCCGCGTTTGCGGGCCGTTGTGCGGCCCGCGTTCCGGGCCCCGCCGACCGCAGGAGGTGATCGCTGTGCGAGATAGCGATCCTCCCAGTCGTGGCCGGGCCGAACGTCCGCTCCGCTGAGCCACGACTCAGCAGGTGAGCTGACCCGATCCCGCTCCCGCACCGCCCGCTCTCCGGCCACCCGCCGGGGCGGCCGTGCCGCGCCGCCCACCGGGCCGGCGCTCCGGGAGCCGCCCGGTCACGACTTCGTGTGTGCGTCCTGATCCACCCGCACGGTCCGCGCCCCCGCCCGCCGGGCCGTCCAGCCGCCACCCGGAGCTGACCATGAGCCGCTACCTCGCCCCGCTGGGCTTCACCCTCGCCGCCGTCTGGGTCGCCGTCGTCTTCGTACTGGCCGGCGCGGGTCACTGACCCGCGCCGGCCGGCCGGTCGGCGCGCCCCGGCCACGACGGGCGGGCGCGCCGCCGGTCACAGCATCCGGGAGGACCAGAGCAGGCTGAGCGCCCCCGCGCAGAGGGCGAGCAGCAGGGCGATCCCGGCGTACCACTGGGTGATCTCCCGGGGCTGGGTACGGAACCCGATCGAGCTGCCCATGTCCTGGTAGACCTGCTTCAGTTCGCTCACCGAGGCCGCCTCGTAGAAGTAGCCCTCGGTGGTCTCCGCCAGCTCGGCCAGGGCCAGCCGGTCCACCGGCACCCGCTGGAGCTGACCGCCGATGTCCACCTGACCGGCGTCGGTGCCGAAGGCGATGGTGGAGACCGGCACGTTGGCCGCCTGCGCCGCGGCCGCCGCCTCCTCCACCGACCGGCCCGAGGTGCGGAAACCGTCGGAGAGCAGCACGATGCGCGCCGGCGGGATCCCGGCGGCACCGTCGGCGGGCACCGAGCGGATCGCCTCCAGGCAGGTGAAGACGGCCTCCCCGGTCGCTGTCGCCTCGGCCAGCACCAGCCCGTCGATCGCGCTGGTCACCGCCTCCCGGTCCTTGGTCGGCGGGACCAGCACGTTGGCCGCCTTGGCGAAGGAGACCAGCCCCAGGTTGTAGGTCTCGGGCAGCTCGCCGACGAACTGCTTGGCCGCCTCCTGGGCCGCCTCCAGCCGGTTCGGCGCCACGTCGTCGGCCTGCATGGACAGCGACACGTCGATGGCGAGCATGACCGTCGCCCGTTCCAGCGGCTGCTTGGTGTCCACCGCCGGCCGGGCCAGCGCGGTGGCCAGCACCAGCAGGCAGAGCAGGAACGCGGTGGCCGGCACGTGCCGCCGCCAGCCCAGCCCCTTCGGGGCGAGGGTGCGCAGCAGGTCGACGTTGGTGAACCGGACGGCGTACGCCCGGCGGTGCAGCTGCCGCCAGACGTAGAACGCGGCCAGCGCGAGCACCGGCAGCACGGCCAGCAGCCACCACGGTTGCAGAAAACGGATCATCGTGTCGTCCCCCGGGTGCGGGCGTGCCGCTGCGCGGCCACGAAGCGCACCATGTCCAGCAGCCAGTCTCGGTCCGTACGCAGTCGCAGGTGGGCGGCGCCGGCGGAGCGCAGCGCGGCGGAGATCTCCGCGCGCTGGGCGGTCGCCGCCGCCGCGTAACGGTGCCGCAGCGCCGGGTCGGCGGTCTGCACCTCGTGCAGCTCGCCGGTCTCCGGGTCGACCACCGGCAGCACCCCGACGTCGGGCAGCTCCAGCTCCCGCGGGTCGACCACCTCGACGGCCAGCACGTCGTGCCGGACCCGCAGCTTGCGCAGCGGCCGGACCCACTGCGCCGGCGGCGCGAGGAAGTCGGAGACCACCACCGCGACGCCCCGCCGCCGGGGCGGCCGGTTCAACATGTCGACCAGCCGGCCCAGGTCACCGCGCCCCGGGCGGATCTCGGTGCCGGCGATCGCCCGCAGCAGGCCCTGCGCCTCCTTGCGCCCCGACCGGGCGGGCAGCCGGGTGTAGACCCCGGGACCGGCGACCGGCGCAGCTGCCCGCCACCGGCCGGTCGGCACCGCGGCACCGCCGCCGCTGCCGATCACCGCGCCGATCCGGTTGCCGCCGCGCACGGTGAGGTGGGCGATCGCCGCCGCGGCGGCCACCACCACGTCGCGCTTGAGCCACTGCCCGGTGCCGAAGTCCAGGCTCGCCGACAGGTCCACCGCCAGCCAGGTCTCCAGCTCCCGGTCGGCCACCGTGCGCCGCACGTGCGGCGTCGTCGTCCGCGCGGTGACCGGCCAGTCCATCCGGCGTACGTCGTCACCGGGGCGGTACTCGCGGGACTCCCCCGCCTCGCTGCCGGGCCCGGGCAGCAGTCCGGCGTAGTCGCCCTGGAGCAGGCCGTCGAGCTTGCGGGTGACCAGCAGTTGGAGCCGGGACAGCACGGCCTCGCTGCGGTCGGCGGGGGCGCCGAGGGGTCGACGGGTGGGTGAGGTCACGGCCGCTGCCCGGGCCAGCCGGCACCCGGCGGGGCGACCGCCGGCGCCGGCGTGGCCTGCTGCCGGGGCGCGACCGAGGGCAGCGGGATGGTGGACAGCACCCGGTGCACCACGTGGTCGGCCGGCACGTCGTCGGCGAGCGCGTCGTAGCTGAGCACCAGCCGGTGGCGCAGGATGTCCGGCGCGATGTCCTGCACGTCCTGCGGCAGCGCGTAGTCCCGCCCGCGCAGCAGGGCCAGCGCCCGGGTGGCCCGGACCAGGCCGAGCGAGGCGCGCGGGCTGGCGCCGTACTGGATGAGCTGGGCCACGTCCGGCATGCCGTGCTCGGCCGGGCTCCGGGTGGCCAGCACCAGCCGGACCGCGTAGTCGACCAGGGCGTTGTGCACGAAGACCTGGTCGGCCTTGCGTTGCAGGGCGATCAGATCCGGGGTGGTGAACACCGGGGTCGGTTCCGGTGCGGCGACGCCCATCCGGTAGACGATCTCCCGCTCCTCCGCGTCGGTCGGGTAGCCGACCACGATCTTCATGAGGAAGCGGTCCCGCTGCGCCTCGGGCAGCGGGTAGACGCCCTCCTGCTCGATCGGGTTCTGCGTGGCCATCACCAGGAACGGGTCCGGCACCCGGTGCGACTCGCCGCCGATGGAGACCTGCCGCTCGCTCATCACCTCCAGCAGCGCCGACTGCACCTTGGCCGGCGCCCGGTTGATCTCGTCGGCGAGCAGGAAGTTCACGAAGACCGGCCCCAGCTCGACGTCGAACTTCTCGCTCGACTGCCGGTAGATGCGGGTGCCCATGATGTCGGCCGGCACCAGGTCGGGGGTGAACTGCACCCGGGCGAAGGAGCCGCCGACCACCTTGGCGAGCGTCTCCACGGCGAGCGTCTTGGCCACGCCGGGCACCCCCTCCAGCAGGCAGTGGCCGCGGGCGAGCAGCGCCACGAACATCCGCTCCACCATCCGGTCCTGCCCGACGATCACCCGTTTGATCTCGAACAACGCCCGCTCGAGCAGGGTCGCGTCCTCGGCCGGCGTGGTCGCCGGCGCGGTGGTCTCCGGGCCCGCCCCGTTCGGGGTCGGGACGTCGGGCGTGGTCGGCTGGGCCACCGGTCCTCCACAGCATGGTCGGTCGTCGCGGGGTGGTGCGTATCAAGACTCGCATGCCCGGCTGAGAGCCGAGGTGGGGAGAAGGCGATTTTCGCCGCGCCGTCCCCGCACGTCGAATCGGCGATCACGGGCTTACCGGGACCGCCCCGGCGCGTGTACGATTCACCCCGTCGCCGGGCGGCTCCCCCCGTGGCCGCCCGGCGCTCAATCTTCCGTCCCGCCTAGACTGGCCGGGATGAGCACCCCCTCCCCGTCTGGCGACACCGCCGACCCGGCGCTGATCTGCTCGGCGCGCGGGTGCCGGGCACCGGCGCGGTGGGCCCTGCGGTGGCGCAATCCCCGACTGCACGACGCCGAGCGGCGCAAGACCTGGCTGGCCTGCGCCGAGCACCGGGCCACCCTCGGCGACTTTCTCGACGCCCGGGGCTTCCTGCGGGAGGTCGTACCGGTGTCCGGATCGCCTACGCTCGACGTGTGAGCGCGCACGACGGATGTCCCCGGTGAGCGGTGACGAGCCGAACGGCCCGGCGCCGGCCGAGCCCACCGCAGCACCGGGCGGCCCGACCGCACCGCCCGGCCCGGCGGCCGGTCCCCTCGAACCCTGGCCGGCCACCGTCCGCTGGCAGCCCATCTCGACGGACCTGATCTGGGTGGAGCTGCTCCGGCTGGCCACGATCGTCGGGGTGGTCCTGCTCGGGCTCGGCATCGGCTGGGCACTCAGCGGCCACTGGCTGTTCGGCGCGGCGCTCGGCGCGGTGCTGCTGCTCACCGCGTTGCGCGTGGTGGCCATCGTCCGGGCGGTACGGGCCTGGGGTTACGCCGAGCGGGAGGACGACCTGCTGGTCCGGCACGGGCTGCTGGTCCGGCGGCTGTCGATCGTCCCGTACTCCCGGATGCAGTTCGTCGACGTCAGCGCCGGTCCGCTGGAGCGGGCGTTCGACCTGGCCACCGTGCAGCTGCACACCGCCGCGGCGGCGAGCGACGCCCGGGTGCCGGGGCTGCGTCCGGCCGAGGCGTCGCGGCTGCGTGACCGGCTCACCGCGCTCGGCGAGGACCGGGCGGAGGGCCTGTGAGCGACCCGGTCGGCGGCGGCCCGGACCAGCCCGGCCCGGCCCGGCCGCGGTACGGCGCCGAGC
>NZ_QGSW01000286.1:0-18707 GCF_003176715.1 Micromonospora sp. S4605 | reverse complement strand
GGACCTCCGCGGCCCGGTCCGGCCCCGTCTCCACTGGTCGGTGTCGACCCGGACCGGGTCGGGCACCGACCAGTGCAGCCGGGGCCGGACCGGGCCGGTGAGGTCCTCGTGGGCGTTGTCGCAGACCGCGATCACCAGGTCGCCGTCGCGGACCACGTCCGTGACGTGGGCGGTGCCGGTGGGGTCGAGGTCGAGCCGGTGGCGGTGCGCCACGGCGATCGCCCGGGGGTGGACCCGGGCGGCGGGCCGCGTGCCGGCCGAGGCGGCGGGGCCGTGCGTACGGTGCCGCCAGAGCGCCGCGGCGAGCTGCGAGCGGGCGGAGTTGTGGGTGCAGACGAAGACGACCCGGCCCACCCCGGGCAGCGGGGGCGCGCCGAGGGTGGCCAGGGTCTCTGGCAGCAGCCGCAGGTAGGTGCGGCGCCGGTCGCCCTCGGACCGGGTGCGGACGACGAGCCCGGCTTCGGTGAGCACCTTGACGTGATGAGCCACCAGGTTGGTCGGCATGTCGAGGGCGTGGGCGATCTCGCCGGGGGAGGCGTCGCCGAGGGTGAGTGCGTCCACGATCGCCAGCCGCGCCGGGTCGCCGAGGGCGGCGTGGACCCGCGCTCGGTCGGTCAGGGAAGAAGGCTCAATGCTCATTGACTCAACTATCGCTGAGCAAACGGCGCGATGTCAAGCCGGGGTGGCGTCCGGGGTCGTGCGGGCTCGCCGGCGGGCCGACGTGGCGTGGTTGGCTGCTCAGCAGCAGGTCGCCAGGTAGGACTGCAGTTCGGCGAGGGCGGCGAGGGCGCCGTCGCGGTCCGCCCGGTAGTAGACCGTCTTCCCGTCGCGCCGCGACGTGACCACCCGGCCTCTGCGCAGCAGCGTCAGCTGCTGGGACGCGGTGGCCTGGCTGATGCCCGTACGCTCGGCCACCTCGCCCACCGACAGTTCGGCGCCCCGCGCGAACAGCATCATGATCCGCTGTCGGGTCGGGCTGCCCAGCGCCTTGAGGAACTCCTGCGTTTCCGGTGCCAGCCCGGACGGGGCGTCGACCTGGCTCGCGGTCGAGGGGGCCGGCCGTCCGGACGTCGCCTGCTGCATGCCTCCCACCTTCCCCCACCATCATCATATTGTCATTCAACAAAATGACGATATGATCGTCGACGTGACTCCTCGAACCGAACCCGTGGTCATCGTCGGCGGGGGCCAGTCCGGCCTGGCCGCCGCTCGGGCCGGGCTGACCGCCGGCCTTCGTCCCGTCGTCCTGAATGCCGGCGTGGAGCCGGTCGGCTCCTGGCCCGACTACTACGACAGCCTCACCCTCTTCTCGCCGGCGCGCTACAGCGCCCTGCCCGGCCTCGACTTCGGCGGCGACCCGGAGCGCTACCCGAGCCGCGACGAGGTGGTGGCGTACCTGCGGCGCTACGCCGCCGGTCTCGACGCCGACGTCCGCACCGGAGTCCGGGTCACCGCCGTGCGATCGCGTCCCGACGGCGGCTACCTGGTGCAGACCGACGCCGGTGACGAACTCGCGGCCGCCGGCGTGGTGGCCGCCAGCGGCTCGTTCGGCAACCCCTACCTGCCGGTCCTGCCCGGCCAGGACCGGTACGCGGGGGAGCTGTGTCACGTCGCCGACTACCGCCGGCCCGACCCGTACGCGGGACGGCGGGTCGTGGTCGTGGGAGCCGGCAACTCGGCGGTGCAGGTCGCCCACGAACTCGCCGGGTACGCGGACGTCACCCTGGCCACCCGCGCGCCCGTCCGGTTCCTGCCGCAGCGCATCCGGGGCCGGGACCTGCATTACTGGCTCCGCGTCACCGGCGCCGACCTGCTGCCGCGCCCGGTGCTCACCCGGCTGGTCCGGCACGCCGCCGTGCTCGACACCGGGATCTACCGCGACGCAATCGCCGCCGGCGCACCGGCCCGCCGGGCGATGTTCACCGCCTTCACCGACGACGGGGTGGTCTGGAGTGACGGCAGGGCCGAGCGGGTGGACGCCGTCGTCTTCGCCACCGGCTACCGTCCGCACCTGGACTACCTGGCGCCGCTCGGAACCCTCGACCGCGGCCTGCCCCGGCAGCGTGCCGGGATCTCCACCACCCATCCCGGGCTCGGCTACCTCGGCCTGGAGTTCCAGCGGTCGTTCTCGTCGAACACGCTGCGCGGGGTGGGGCGCGACGCGGCGTACGTGACGGCCGCGCTCGCCGCACACGTGTCGGGCCGGTCACGACGCCGGCCGGCTGCCCGGCGCGCGGCTGCAAACGGCCGGCCGTGAGTCGGGTGGGGTCGGCTATCTGGCAGGGGTCGGCTCGATGGTGAGCAGGGCCGCGAGTTGGCGCAGCACGCCCGGGCGGGCCCGGTAGTAGACCCAGGTGCCCCGTCGCTCCGCGTCCACCAGACCAGCCTCGCGCAGCGTCCGCAGGTGGTGGGAGATGGTCGGCCCGCTGAGGTCGAAGGCGGGGGTGAGGTCACAGACGCACGCCTCTCCGTCCTCGGCGGAGGCGATCATGGACATCAGCTGGAGCCGGACCGGGTCGCCGAGGGCCTTGAAGGCGGGGGCGAGGACGGCGGCCGTCTCCGCCGGCACCCGGCGCTGCGCCAGTGGTGGGCAGCACGGTGTCTCGGCGTCCAGCACGGTCAGTGGCGTCGGCTGCTTTGACATTCCTCTAGGTTGACATCTCTCTAATCAGCGTGCAAGTCTCTGCTTAGACGGACGTCAAGACAGGCTCCGTCGGAAGGGGATCGTCATGTTCGGCAAGGCCCGGCGGTGGGTGGTGGCTCGGGCGGGAGTGCGCTTCTGCGACTCCTGCGCCCAGGTGTCCACCGCCAACCAGCGTGCGGAGCGTCGCTACGACCGCGTTCGCACCAGCGTCCACACCCTGACCAGCCCTCGATGAGCGACGGGACGGCGACCACGATGAGCGAGCACATCCAACCGGCCGGCGGGTTCGCCGGCGACCCGGCCGCCGCCCTGGCGGTCACCGGCTCCGGCGGCTGCTGCGGCAGCCCGGCCCAGGCGGTCGGCTCGATCCTGCCGCCCGCCGGCCTGCCCGCGACGTCCGGCCCGTGTTGCGGCACCCGGCAGGAGGCCGACGCCGCGGGCGCCTGCTGCGGCGCCGAGGCGAAGACCGCCGCCGTCGACGCCGGGCAGGGGTGCTGCGGATGATCCCCGCGACCGCGCCGCCGGGGGAGGTCTCCGGTGACCGGATGGTGGCCACCGTCGCCGCCCTCGCCGCGGACCGTTTCGCCGGCCGGCGGGTCGGCTCCGCCGGCGGGGCCGCGGCCCGGGGTTGGCTCGCCGATCAGCTGGTCGCGCTCGGCGCGACGGTGGAGACCGACGAGTTCCCCGTGCGGGCGGTGCCCGAACTGTCCGCCGCGCCCACGGTGACCTGGGGCTCCGGCACGGCGGCGCACCGCCTCGCCGCCGGTCGGCAGGTCGCCGTCCACCTCGCGTCCGCGTACACCCCCGAGGTCCGGCGGGGTCGGCTGGGGGTGGCCGGCGACGGGGACCCGGCCGGCCGGTGGCTGGTGGTGCCGGCGGGGATGAGCCTCTTCGACGCCTACGGGGACGCCCACGGGGCAACGGGGTTGCTGCTGAGCCGCCCCGTCGACGCGGACGGCTGGCAGTACACCACCCTCGCCGGCCCGGACCCGGGGCCGTTGCCGGCTCTCACCCTCGACCCCGCCACGCACCGCGCGCTGCTCGCCGCGGCCGGCGAGCAGGGGTGGCTGGCCGCTGACGCCCCGCTGCGTCGGCTCGACGTCACCGGCACCAACCTCCACGCCATCGTCCGCCGGGCGGCGCCGGGCGAGCCCGACGTGCTGCTCACCGCGCACTACGACGGCGTGGGCGACCACCCCGGGCTGCGGCAGCCGGGCGCCTCGGACAACGCCAGCGGCGTCGCCGTGGTGCTCGAGGCGGCCCGGATCCTGGCCGCCGAGGCCGGGGACGGCGTCGGGCTCTCCGTCGCCCTGCTCGACGCCGAGGAGATCGGCGCCCTCGGTTCCGCGCGCCACGCCCGTCGACTGCGCGCCGCCGACGCCGACCCGCTCGTCGTCAACGTCGACGGCGCGGGCCGACTGGACCGGGCGGCGGCGGTCGAGGCGGGCGGGCCCGCCCACCGGCTGCTCGCGCTGCTGGACCAGGCCGGCCGGCAGGTCGGCGTACCGCTGGTGGCCGGGCCGGTGGCCTCGGACAACCGGCGCTACGGCGGCGCCGGCTTCGCCGCCGTCGGCATCGGTGCCGGCATGGCCGGCTACCACAGCCCGGCGGACACCGCCGAGCGGGTCGAACCGGCCACCCTGACCGCCCTGGCGCGGCTGGTGGTCGCCACCGTGCGGCTGACCGCGTCGTCACCCGCTACACTTTCATCGTCGATCGGCGATTAACGATAGAGGAAACGGGAATGGCAGAACTGCTGGACCGGGCGACGGCGCGGACGTACGCGTCGTGGTTCCGGGCGCTGGCGGACCCGACCCGGGTGCAGATCGTGGAGTACCTGGCCCGCCAGGCCCGACCGATGAGCGTCGGGGAGATCGTCACGGCGGTCGGGCTGGCCCAGTCCACCGTCTCCCAGCACCTGAAGGTCCTCACCGAGGTCCGGTTCGTGCTCGCCGAGCCGGCCGGCACCGCCCGGCTCTACCGCGTCAACGACGCCTGTGTCGACTGCTTCCCGTCCGCCGCCGACGTGGTGATGGGCCGACCGGCCCCCAGCCCGAACGGAGCCTGCTGATGGCCGACCTCACCGTCCGACCGATGCGTCACGAGGACGCCGACCGGGTGCTGGCGATCTACCAGGCGGGCCTCGACGGCGGCAATGCCAGCTTCGAGACCGTGGCACCGACCTGGACCGCGTTCGACACCGGTCGGTTGCCCGCGCACCGCTTCGTGGCCGTCGACGGTGACGACACGGTCCTCGGCTGGGTCGCGGTCACGCCGACCTCCACCCGCGCGGTCTACGCCGGGGTGGTGGAGCACTCGATCTACGTCGACCCCGCCGCGCAGGGGCGCGGGGTGGCCCGGCTGCTGCTCGACACGCTCGTCGCCTCGACCGAGGCGGCCGGCATCTGGACCATCCAGTCCGGCATCTTCCCGGAGAACGCCGCCAGCCTGGCCCTGCACGAGCGGGCCGGCTTCCGGGTGATCGGCGTGCGGGAGCGCGTCGGCCGGCACCACGGCCGGTGGCGCGACGTCGTGCTGCTGGAACGCCGCAGTCCCGTCATCACCTGACCGTCGTACGCGCGGCCCGCCTGGGCCACCGTCGACCCTTTTGTTTCGATCATCTTCAAGACAGAGGAGTTTCCTGATGAACGTCCTGGACGATCTGCCCGTCGTGGTCGTCGGCGCCGGGCCGGTAGGGCTCGCCGCCGCTGCGCACCTGCACGAGCGCGGCCTGCCCTTCACCGTGCTGGAGGCCGGTGACACCGCCGCCGCGGCGGTGCGCCAGTGGGGTCATGTGCGGGTGTTCTCCCCGTGGCGGTACAACCTCGACACCGCCGCCCGGCGGCTGCTCGACGCGGCCGGCTGGGTCGCCCCCGACCTCGACGCCCTGCCGACCGGCGCCGAGCTTGCCGCCGACTACCTCCAGCCCCTCGCGGAGCTACCGCCGCTCAAGCCGCACCTGCGCTACGGAGCCCGGGTCGAGGCGATCAGCCGGCTCGGCCTGGACCGGCTGCGCACCGCCGGCCGCGAGCAGACCCCCTTCCTGGTCCGGCTCGCCGACGGCGAGGAACTGCTCGCCCGCGCGGTGATCGACGCCTCCGGCACCTGGGGTACGCCGAACGTGCTCGGTGCCTCCGGCCTGCCCGCCCGCGGAGAGAACGTCGCCGCCCCGTTCCTGGAGCACGCGCTACCCGACGTTCTCGGCGCGGACCGGGAGCGGTTCGCCGGCCGGCACACCCTGGTCGTCGGCGCGGGTCACTCGGCGGCGAACACGCTGCTGTCCCTGGCCGAGCTGGCGGTCGGCGCGCCCGGCACCGAGGTGACCTGGGCGATCCGGAGCGCCAGCCCGGCCCGTACCTATGGCGGCGGCGCCGCGGACGCGCTGCCCGCCCGGGGCGCCCTCGGCTCCCGGCTGCGCGAGCACGTCGAGGCCGGCCGGATCCGGTTGCTCACCGGCTTCTCCGTGCACGCCCTCAACCCGGCCGACGGGCGGGTCGCCGTGGTGGTGCGGGCCGCCGACGGCGGTACGGAGTCCATCGTGGTGGATCGGATCGTCGCCGCCACCGGCTTCCGCCCCGACCACTCCATCGCCGGCGAGCTGCGGCTGGACCTCGACCCCGTGCTCGGCGCCACCCGGGCGCTCGCCCCGCTGATCGACCCGAACGAGCACTCCTGCGGCACCGTCCCGCCGCACGGCGTCGACGAGCTCGCCCACCCGGAGCCCGGCTACTACGCGGTGGGCATGAAGAGCTACGGGCGGGCGCCGACGTTCCTGATGGCCACCGGCTACGAGCAGGTCCGCTCGGTGGTCGCCGCGCTGGCCGGCGACTGGGCGGCCGCCCGCGACGTGCGGCTGGAACTCCCGGAGACCGGGGTGTGCAACAGCAACCCGGCGGACTCGGTGAGCGGCGACAGCTGCTGCGGCACCGCACCGGCTGCCGGGCCAGCGGGCCGCGGGCTGGCCACCGGGGTCAGCGGTGGGCTGCTCGCCGCGCCGGTCAACCTGATCCCGTTGGCCACCGTCGGTGGCGACGCCGGCTGCTGCGGCGGCTGATGGCCACGGCCACCGGGGTGCCCGCCGACGCCGGGATCGGCGGGCACCCCGCGGGGTGGCCGGGCCGGATGGTCGCCGCGCTGGCCGTCACCCAGACCATCGGCTACGGCACCCTGTACTACGCGTACGCGGTGCTGCTGGCGCCGATGGCGGCGGCCCTCGGCGCGTCCACCGCCGCCGTGACCGGCGCGTTGACCGCGTCCGTGATCGCCGGCGCGCTCGCCGCCGTCCCGGTCGGACGGTGGCTCGACCGCCACGGCGGGCGCGGCCTGATGACCGGTGGGTCGCTGGCCGCCACGGCGCTGCTGATCGCCTGGTCCCAGGTGGACACCGTCGGGCAGCTCTACGCGGTGATGATCGGCATCGGCGTCGCCGGGGCGATGGTCCTCTACGAACCGGCCTTCGCGGTCATCGTCTCCTGGTACGCGCCGCCCCGCCGGGACCGGGCGCTGCTGGCCGTCACCATCGTCGCGGGCTTCGCCAGCACGATCTTCCTGCCACTCACCGGGCTGCTGGTCGCGCGGCTGGACTGGCGCGGCGCGCTGCTCGTCCTGGCCGTCGTGCACGCCGTGACCACTGTGCCGTTGCACGCCGCCACCGTGCGCCGGCCACCCGGCCCGCACCCCGACCGCGCCGCGTCTCGGAACGCTGGCGGCCAGGGGCGACCGGACCGGCCGCGGGGCGCGACGCGGCGGGCGGTGCGGGACGCGCGGTTCTGGATCCTGGTCGCCACCTTCGTCGCCCACGGGTCGGCCACCAGCACGATGACCGTGCACCTCGTCGGTTTCCTCACCGACCGCGGCCACGCCGCGACCTTCGCCGCCACCGTGGCCGGCCTGCTCGGCATCCTGTCGGTCACCGGCCGGCTCGTCCTCACCGGCGCTCGGCGGCGGCTGTCCGTGCCCACCGTGCTCGCGGTGATCTTCGCGGTCCAGGCGGCCGCCGCGCTCGGCCTGGCGGCGGCCGGCGGTACCCGGGTCGGCGCGGTCCTCGGCGTCACCGCGTTCGGGCTCGGGTTCGGTGTCGCCAGCCTGGCCGTCCCGGCCCTGCTGGCCGATCGCTACGGCACCGTCGGCTACGCCGCCGTCGCCGGCCTGCTCGCCGCGCCGGTCACGCTGGCCAAGGCCACGGCACCGCTGGCCGGCGCGCTCCTGCTGCACCGCACCGGCTACGGCCCGCTGCTCGCCGCCGTCGCCGGCTGCTGCGCCCTCGCCGCCGCCGGCGTGCTGATCCGCGCGGGCGGGCACCTCTCATGATCGGATGTTGTTCCGCAGGGGATGACCGGGTCTCTCGCCCTGCTCCAGATTCGAGGATCATGGGTCGCCCGCCGTCCGGCGGGTTGGCTGGGAGGGGCGGGCTGTGGGGTACGTCGACAAGATCGCTTGGATCCGTCTGGAGGGTGGCCGGGTGCTCAGCACCCGCTCGCGCGGGCGGGACGTCTGGTACCTGCCGGGTGGCAAGCGGGAGCCGGGCGAGACCGACCTGGCGACGCTCTGTCGGGAGATCGCTGAGGAGTTGAGCGTCGTCGTGCTGCCGGAGAGCGCCGTGCACGTCGGCACCTTCACCGCGCAGGCGCACGGCCATCCGGCGGGCACGCTGGTCCGGATGACCTGCTACTCGGCGGCGTACCGGGGCACCCTGCTAGCGGCCAACGAGATCGCCGAGGTCGGCTGGCTCGGATACGCCGACCGGCACCGGGTCTCGCCGGTGGACCAGCTCATCTTCGACCACCTGCGGGAGTCCGCCGGGCTGCGCTGACCCGCCGCGACAACGCCGTGCGGTGTGGCTGGCCCGGCGCTGACCGGTCGCGATGGTGTCCGCCACGCTGGTGCCCGGCGTTTGGTCAGGCGGGGTGGGGGTATCCGCGGGGCCGGTGACGACAGGAGGCGCCGTGCGCTTTCCCCGCTTCGTGGACGCGGTGTCCCGCCGCTCCGGGCTGCCGCCCGAGCAGGCCGCCGCGATCGCCCGGGCCGTGCTGCAGACGATGGCCGAGCGGGTGACCGGCGGCGAGGCGGACGACCTGGCCGGGCAGCTCCCGGACGAGTTGGGCGACTACCTGGCGCCGGGCACCGAGGCGGTCGAGGGCCGGTCGGCCGCGTTCGGGCCGGCGGAGTTCCTGCGCCGGGTGGGGGAGCGGGCCGGGGTCGACGAGGCGACCGCCCGAGCCGGTGCCGGCGCGGTCTTCGCGACGCTTCGGCAGGCGGTGACGGTCGGCGAGTTCCGGGAAATGGTGGCCCGGCTTCCGCGCGGTTTCGACGGCACGATCGCGCCGGTTCCGCCGTACGACGGGTGAGCAGTCGGGCATCGGCGGAGGCCATGTCGGACTGTGGACATGGCCCACATTTCGGGAACTTTCGCGGCCTGAGCCCTGTTTTACCGTAAGATTACTTGACGGTAGGCCCTTATGCGGTAGGTCCTCTACGCGCTAGGGGGATGATCGGACGATTTTCGTCGTCCCTCGTCCGAGGGTCCGTTCGGCTCTTCGGCCCGACTCTAATCGATGATCTTTCTTCCCAGGTATTGAGCCATATGCTCAATCCACTGTGAAGTCCTGGGGGGGATCATGATCGGCCTTGTCGAACGCTGTGTGCTGTCCTGTTGCGGGGCGACGTCCGTAGTCTGACATGAAACAATCGACGGTCATCCATCGGTTTGGCGCTGTCGCCACCCGTCGTCCCGAACTGCCGGCCGTGCTCGGCGAGTCCGAACAGCTCAGCTACGCCGACCTGGCCGGTGCGGCCGGCGGGTACGCCGCGGCGCTCACCGCCGCCGGCGCTCGGCCGGGCGACCGGGTCGCCCTGCTCACCGCGCACGGCGCGCCCACCATCGCGGCCATCCTCGGCACCCTCGCGACCGGCTGCGCGTACGTGCCGCTGGATCCGGGGTTCCCCGAGCAGCGGCTGCGGCGCATGCTCGCCGCCGCCGGGGTCGGCATCGTCCTGAGTGGAGCGGAGCACGCCGAGGCCGCGCGCCGGCTCACCGCCGACCGCCCCGACGTCCTGGTGCTCACCGTGGACGCTCCGCCGCCCGCCCCGCTGCGCCCGGTGCCGGTCGAGCCGGACGCGCTGGCGTACGTGCTGTTCACCTCGGGTTCCACCGGCGTGCCCAAGGCGGTCGGACAGACCCACCGCAACCTGCTGCACGTCGTCGACAACCAGATCGCCACCCTCGACCTCGGCCCGGCCGACCGGCTCAGCCTGCTCGCCTCGTTCAGCTTCGACGCGGCCATCCCGGACCTCTACCCGGCCCTGCTCGCCGGCGCCGCGGTCGTGCCGGTGGAACTGCGCCGGCACGGCCTGGCGCACGCCGTCGAGCAGCTCGCCCGGCACCGGGTCACCGTCTACCACTCGACCCCCACGGTCTACCGGTTCCTGCTCGACACCCTCGGCGAGCGCCGGCTCGACCACGTCCGGGTGGTGCTGCTCGGCGGCGAGCAGGCCACCCACGCCGACGCCGCGCGCGGCCGCGACCGGTTCGCCCCGGACTGCCTGCTGGTCAACGGCTACGGCGCGACCGAGCTGACCTTCGCGGCCCGGTACGCGCTGCCGCTGGCCGCGGCCGACCCGGCCGCCACCGGGCCGCTGCCGATCGGCGCCGCGCTGCCCGGCTACCAGCTGCGGCTGGCGCCGGACGGCGAACTCGTGGTGCGCAGCCGGCACCTCGCCCCCGGCTACCTCGACCAGCACAGCGACCGGTTCGGCGTGGACCCCGACGGGGTGCCGACGTACCGCACCGGCGACCTGGCCGAGCGGCTGCCCGGCGGCGAGCTGGTCTGCCTCGGCCGGCTCGACCGGCAGGTCAAGGTACGCGGGTTCCGGGTCGAGCTGACCGAGATCGAGGCGGTGCTCGCCGAACAGCCGGGCGTCGCCGCGGTCCGCGCCATCGCCCGCGACGGCGAGCTGCTCGCGTACGCCCGACCGGCCGGCGGGCCGCTCGACCCGGCGGCCCTGCGCGCGGCCCTCGCCCGGCGGCTGCCGGACTACGCGCTGCCGCGCACGGTGGTGGTGGTCGAGGAGTTCCCGCTCACCGTCACCGGCAAGGTCGACGAGCGGGCGCTGCCCGACCCGGCCGCCGACGTGCCGTCGAGCGAGGCGCCGACCACGCCCACCGAGCGGATCGTGCACGACATCTGGTGCGCGGTGCTCGGCCGCGCCGCGGTCGGCCGCACCGCCAGCTTCTTCGACGTCGGCGGGCAGTCGCTGCTGCTCGGTCAGGTGCAGCAGCGGCTGGCCGAGCGGTTCGGGGTACGGCTGCCGCTGCTGCGCCTCTTCGACCACCCCACGGTGGCCGACCAGGCCCGGCTGCTCGACGCGCCGCTGGAACCGGTGCGCGCGCCGATGCTGCCGCCGGCCGCACCGACCACCGCCGCCCGCGAGTACACCGGCGACGAGATCGCGGTGGTCGGCCTGGCCGGCCGCTTCCCGGGCGCCCCCGACGTGGCCACCTTCTGGTGGAACCTCTGCGCCGGCGTCGACTCGATCCACGACCACACCGACGAGGAACTGGCCGCCCTCGGCATCGGGTCGCGGCTGCGCGACGACCCCCGGCACGTCAAGGCGGCCGGCCGGTTGGACGGGGTGGCCGACTTCGACGCCGGCTTCTTCTCCTTCGGCGAGCAGGAGGCGGCGCGCACCGACCCGCAGCACCGGCTCTTCCTGGAGACCGCCTGGGAGGCACTGGAGGACGCCGGTCACGATCCGACCCGGTTCCCCGGGCTGGTCGGGGTCTACGCGGCCACCTCGGCCAACCGTTACTTCCTGTTCCACCTCCTGGACAACCCGGCAGTGGTCGGCGACGTCGACCCGGACGACTGGGAGGCCCGGCTGATCGGCCGGCAGTTCACCGACCACCTGCCCGGGCAGGTGGCGTACCGGCTGGGGTTGACCGGGCCGGCGGTCGCCGTGCAGAGCGCCTGCTCCAGCTCACTGGTCGCGGTCTGCCTCGCCGCCCAGAGCCTGGCCGACTACCAGTGCGACATCGCGCTGGCCGGCGGGGTAAACGTGACCTGGCCCCGCTACCGGCACACGCCGGGCGGGCTGGCCTCGCCGGACGGCCGGTGCCGCGCGTTCGACGAGGCGGCCAACGGCGCCGGCTTCGGCTCCGGCGTCGGCGTGGTGGCGCTGCGCCGGCTCGCCGACGCGCAGGCCGACGGCGACCGGATCTACGCGGTGCTGCCCGGTTGGGGCGTCACCAACGACGGCGCCGACCGGGCCGGCTTCGCCGTGCCCGGGCCGGCCGGGCAGGCCGCCGCGGTGGCCAACGCGCTCGCCGCCGCCGAGGTCGCGCCGGGCGAGGTCCGTTTCATCGAGGCGCACGGCAGCGGTACGCCGCTCGGCGACGCCATCGAGGTCGCCGCGCTGCACGAGGTGTACGCCGGCGCCGGCCCCGCGGAGACCTGCGCGCTCGGTTCGGTGAAGACCAACATCGGTCACCTGGACGCCGCCGCCGGCATCGCCGGGCTGATCAAGGCGGTGCTCGCCGTGCAGCACGGGGTGATCCCGCCCAACCTGCACTTCACCCGCCCGCACCCCGAGGTCGACCTGGCCGCCGGCCCGTTCTACGTGCCGACCAAGGCGCGGGACTGGCCGGACGCGGCGCGCCGGGTCGCCGGGGTCAGCTCGTTCGGGGTCGGCGGCACCAACGCCCACGTCGTGGTCGAGCAACCTCCGCCGGTCGAGCCGGTCGACGTCCCGGACGCCGCGGCGTACCTGCTGCCGGTGTCCGCCCGCGACCCGGTCGCGCTGCGGTCGGCCCTGACCCGGCTGCGCCAGCACCTCGCCGGCACCCGCCCGGTGCTGGCCGAGGTGGCCGCCACGCTGGCCCTGGGCCGACGGGCGTTCGGCTGCCGGGCGGCCGTGGTGGCGACCGACCCGGCCGGCGCCGTCGTCGCGCTGGACGAGCTGCTCGGCACCGACGCCCGGGTGGCCGGGCCGGCGGGAGAGCTACGCGAACTGGCCGCGGCCTGGGTCGCCGGCCGGGACGTGGACTGGGCGGCGCTGCACCCCGAGGGCACCCTCCGGCGGACCGGACTGCCCACCTACCCGTTCCAGCGCCAGCGGTACTGGATCGACCCCCCTCAGAAAGGCGCGCGGTGAACTGGTTCGTCTCCGCCGGCCGCCGGGAACCGGCACCGGTCCAGCTGTTCTGCCTGCCCTACGCCGGTGCGGGCGCGAGCGCGTTCCGGCGCTGGCAGGACGGCCTCGGCCCGGGCGTCGAGGTGCTGCCCGTGCAGCTGCCCGGCCGGGAGAACCGGATCAGCGAGGACCCGCGGTTCCGGGTGGCCGACGTCGCGCACGCCATCGCCGAGCGCGCCACCGGCCGGTACGCCGTCTACGGCCACTCGATGGGCGGCCGGGTCGGCTTCGAGGTGGTTCGCGAGCTGCGCCGGGCCGGCCTGCCGCTGCCGCTGCGGCTGTACGTCGGCGGCGCCCGCGCCCCGCACGTCACCGCGCCCAGCCTCTTCGACGGACTGTCCCGGGTGGACGACGACGAGCTGCTGCGCCGGCTCGGCGCGGGCGGCGGGCTGCCGACCGAGCTGCTCGACCACCCGGAGCTGGTCGAGCTGCTGCTGCCCCTGCTGCGCGCCGACTTCGGCCGGGTGGACAGCTACCGCTACGTCCCCGAGGAGCCGCTGCCGGTGCCGATCGTGGCGTTCAGCGGCCGGCACGACCGGGCGGTCACCCGGGCGCACAGCGCGGCGTGGCGCGAGCACACCGCCGCCGGCTTCACCCTGCACGACATCGACGGCGGGCACTTCTTCCTGCACGACCGGCTGCCCGACCTGCTCGCCCTGATCCGCGCCGACCTCGACACGGCCCTCGCCGACACCGCGCTCGCCGACGTGGCGGCGACGCAGGCCGCCGCGACAGCCACGGCGGCCGGTCCGTCCGGAGCTGAAACACCCGTGGCGGCTGGTCCGCCCGGCGACCCGGCAACCACGGCGAGGTCCGACGGGCACCGGGTGCCGCTGGGTGACACCGGCTGGTCGGTGTGGCGGGACGCCATCCTGCGCACCACCGGGTTCCCCGCCGACGGGCTGGCCCTGTTCGCCGCCCCGCAGGCCGCCGCGGCCGCCGACGAGCTGCTGACGACCGGCGCCGGCGTGGAGCAGTTCGACAAGGAGTTCGCCGAGGCGGTGGCGGCCACCGGCCGCCGGCTCACCGAGCTGGCCGGCGATCCGCTGCTGCGGGAGGCGGTCACCTGGCAGAACCGGGGAGCCCTGCTCGCCCTGGACGGTCTCGCCCGCGGCGGCCCCGACCCGGCCCGCAACGTGCGGCGCCGCGACCGGGAACGCGCCCTGCTCAAGTACTGGCAGCGGTACTGCGGCAAGAACGAGACGGTCGGCTTCTTCGGCCCGAGCTGCTGGGTCACCCTCGACCCGGCCCGTACCGAGACCGCCGACGTGCGCCCCGGCCCCGGCCTGACCCGGCGCCGCTGGGTGTGGTTCGAGTCCTGGGCGCTGACCGCGTACGCCGACCGGATCGGCCAGGACCTCGCGGTGCGCAGCTGGTGGGCGCCGATGCTCTGCCCCCAGCTGAGCCTCGTCGACCGGACCGTCCGCCGGCCCGGCCGACCGCCGGTGACGCTCACCGGCGTGGAGGCGGCGCTGCTGGCCGCCGCCGACGGCCGGCGTCCGGCCCGCGAGCTGGTCACCGACCCGACGATCGGGCTGCGCCGCCCGGAGGACGGCTACGCGCTGCTGGACCGGCTGGTCGAGCGCGAACTGGTCACCTGGGACGCCGCGCTGCCGGTCAGCCCGGACGCCGAGGACGTGCTGCTACGGCGGATCGACGCGATCGGTGACGAGACCGCGCGGCGGGACGCCCGCGCCGGCTTCGACCGGCTCCGCGCCGCCCGGGACGCGGTGGCCGCCGCGGCCGGCGACCCGGCGCGGCTGCGTACGGCGCTGGACACGCTGGACACCACCTTCACCGAGCTGACCGGGCAGCCGCCGCGCCGCCGGGCCGGCGAGATGTACGCCGGTCGCACCCTCTGCTACGAGGACACCAGCCGGGACCTCGACGTGGTCTTCGGCCAGCCGCTGCTGGACCGGATCGCCGCCCCGCTCGCGGTGCTGCTCCAGGCCGCCCGCTGGCTGGTCGACGCGCTGGAGCGGGCGTACGGCGCGGCGTTCCGGGAACTGCACGACGAGCTGCGCGCCGAGTCCGCCGGCGCCCCGGTCGCCCTGGCCGACCTGTGGTTCCTGGCCCAGGGTCTGTTCTGGGGCGACGGGACCCGGCCGGTCGACGCGGTCGCCGCCGAGTTCGCCGGCCGCTGGGCCGGACTGTTCGGCCTGGACGCGCTGCCACCCGGGGCCACCGAGGTCCGGCTGCCGGTGGCCGACCTCGCCGCCCGGGTCGCCGAGGTCTTCCCGGCCGACCGCCCGGCCTGGCCCAACGCCCGGCTGCACAGCCCCGACCTGCAAATCTGCGCTGCCGACGCGGACGCGTTGGCCCGCGGCGACTACACGGTGGTGCTCGGCGAGCTGCACGCCGCCTGGGCGTCCTTCGACTGCCAGGTCTTCACCCCGGCGCACCCCGACGTGGGACGGCTGCGCGAGGCGCTCACCGCCGACCTCGGCGAGCGGCGGATCCGGCTGCTCTTCCCGACCGACTGGCCCCGGCGCACCAGCCGGGTCGCCGAGGCGCTGGCCGGGCCGACCGACCGGCAGTTGGCCTTCGCGCCGGCGCCCGGCGCCGACCCGGACCGGGTGCTGCCGACGGTGGACCTGACCGTCGTCGACGAGGGCGGCGAGCTGTTCGCCGTCGCACCGGACGGGCAGCGCTGGACGCTGACCGAGGTCTTCTCGCCGCTGCTCAGCGCGCACGCCGTGGACGGGTTCAAGCTGGTCGCGGCCGCGCCGTACACCCCGCGGATCACCCTCGGCGAGCTGGTGGTGGCGCGGCAGACCTGGCGGACCACGGTCGGCGGCAGCGGTCTGGCCACCGTCACCGGCGAGCGGGAACGGTTCCTCGCCGTCCGGGACTGGCGCCGCCGGCTCGGCCTGCCCGAGCAGGTCTACGTCAAGCTCGGCACCGAGACCAAGCCCTGCTTCGTCGACCTGAGCAGCCCGGCGTTCAGCAACATGTTCTGCGCCATGGTGCGAGCCGCCCGTGGCGACGGCGGCGACGACACCTCGCTGGTGATCAGCGAGATGCTGCCCACGGTGGCGGACGCCTGGGTGCCCGACGCCGCCGGCCGGCGCTACTTCAGCGAGCTGCGGCTGCACATCGTCGACGCCGACGAGCGGGAGGCCGGCCGATGAGCGAGCGGCAGAGCCACCGAATCCCGCTCGGCGACACCGGTTGGTCGGTGTGGCGCGACGTCGTGCTGCGCACCGCCGGCTTCCCGGCGGCCGGGCTGGACGCCTTCGCCGCCCCCGAGGTCGCCGCCGCCGCCGACGCCCTGCTGGCCGGCGAGGACACCGCCGACCTGTTCGACAAGGCGTTCACGGCGGCGCTCGCCGACAGCTCGGCGGTGTGCGGCGAGATCGCCGCCGACCCGCTGCTGCGTGAGGCGGTCACCTGGCAGAACCCGGAGATGCTGATCGCGCTGGACGGCCTGCTGCGCACCGACCCGGCGGTCCGCAACGTCCGCCGGCGCAAGCGCGAGCTGAGCCTGCTGCGCTACTGGCAGCGCTACTGCGGCAAGGCCGAGACGATCGGCTTCTTCGGCCCGGTCTGCTGGGGCCGGCTCGACCCCGACCAGCCGAGCACGCGGCTGCGGCCCGGTCCGGCGCTGGTGTCCCGGCGCGAGGTCCACTTCGAGGCGTGGGCGCTGATCGCGTACGCCGACCGGCTCGCCGACGACCTGGCGGTGCGCCGCTGGTGGGCACCGGCCCTGCCGCCGCACCTGAGCCTGGCCGGCCGGCAGGTCACCCGGCCACTGCTGCCGCCGACCGAGCTGTCCGCCGTGGAGGCTCGGCTGCTGGCCGCCTGCGACGGGCGTACGCCCGCGATCGAGCTGGTGCGGCGGTTGTGCGCCGACGGCGAGCTGCGCAGCCCGGACGACGGCTACCTGTTGCTCGACCGGCTGGTCGAGCGGAACCTGCTGACCTGGGACGCCGGCCTGCCGGTCAGCCCCGCGGCCGAGCGCGTGCTGGTGGAGCGGATCGCCGCGATCGGCGACCCGCCGGTCCGCGCCGAGGTGGCCGCCGCGTTCGACCGGTTGCGCGCGGCGCGGGACGCGGTGGCCGCGGCCGCCGGGAACCCGGAGCGGCTCGGTGCCGCGCTCGCCGCGCTGAACACCGAGTTCACCGCCGTCACCGGCCGGCCCGCCACCCGCCAGGCCGGCCAGATGTACGTCGGCCGCACGGTGCTCTACGAGGAGACCGCCCGCGACCTGGACGTCACGGTCGGCTCCCGGGTGCTGGACGCGCTGGCCGAACCGCTGGCGATCGTGCTGACCGCCGCCCGCTGGCTGACCGCCGAGGTCGGCGCGGCCGGCGAGCGGCTCGTGGCCGACCTGCACGCCGAACTGCGCGGCGACGGGCCGGTGCGGCTGGCCGACGTCTGGGCGCTCGCGCAGGGGCTGCTGCTCGCCCCGGACGGCCCGATCGCCCGCGCCGGCGCGGAACTGACCGCCCGCTGGGCGGAACTGGTCGGCCTGGACACGGTCGCCCCCGGCCAGGCCGAGCTGCGGCTGCGCAGCGCCGACCTTGCCGAGCGGGCCCGCGCGCTGTTCGGCGCCGACCGGCCCGGCTGGCCGTCCGCCCGGATCCACAGCCCCGACGTGCAGCTCAGCGCCGCCGACCTGGACGCGGTCGACCGGGGCGAGTTCCTGCTCGTCCTCGGCGAGCTGCACCCGGCCTACGTCCCGTTCGACAGCGCGGTGCTGACCCCGTTCCACCCCGACCGGGCGGCGCTGCGGGCCGCGCTCGACGCCGACCTCGGCCCGGCCCGGGCCCGGGTGCTCTATCCGGAGAGCTTCCCGCGGCACAGCACCCGGATGACGTACGCGCTGGACGGGCCCGCCGACCGGCAGTTCGGCATCGACACCGCGCACGGCGCCGACGTCGACCGGCTGGTGCGGGCCACCGAGGCGCTGGTCGAGCCCGGCGCCGACGGGTGGGTCGCGGTGCTGCCCGACGGGACCCGCTGGCCGGTGATGGAGATCTTCGCGACCCTGCTCGGCGCGCTGCTGCTGGACGCGTTCAAGCTGCTCGCCCCGGCCGCGCACACGCCCCGGATCACCATCGACCGGCTGGTCGTGGCCCGGCGTACCTGGCGGACCACGGTGGCCGAGACCGGCCTGGCCGGGGTCACCGGTGAGGCCGAGCGGTTCCTCACGGTCCGCCGCTGGCGGGCGCGGCTCGGCCTGCCCGAGCGGGTCTTCGTCAAGGTCGGCACCGAGGTCAAGCCCTGCTACGTCGACCTCAGCGGCCCGCTGCACGCCCAGTCGCTCTGCGCCATGGTCGACGCCGCCGCGAAGACCGGCCCGGACGTCACGGTCACCGTGAGCGAGCTGCTGCCGGACCCGGCGGACGCCTGGGTGACCGACGCGCGGGGCCGCGGCTACGTCAGCGAGCTGCGGATGCAGATCACCGATCCAGTGAGCCACCGGGGAGTGAACGGGTGACCGACATCCTGTCCATCAGCGCTGTGCACGGGGACGAGCTGCCCTGGCCGGACGCGACGCTGGCCGAGCTGATCGCCGCCCAGGCCGCCCGCACCCCGGACGCGGTGGCGGTGCGCCAGTGGGACACCCGGCTCAGCTACGCCGAGCTGCTGGCCCGGGCCGCCGGGGTGGCCGCCGCGCTGCGCGAGCGCGGCGTCGGCCGGCAGACCCGGGTCGGCGTCTGCGGCGCTCGCACCCCCGACCTGGTGGTCACCGTGGTCGGCGTGCTGCTCGCCGGCGGCTGCTACGTGCCGCTGGAGCCGGGCGGGCCGCGCCGGCGGCTGCGGGAGATCGCCGCCGACGCCGGGGTGACCGTGGTGGTCGGCGACGCCGCCGAGGCGGAGTTCGGTGACGTGCCCGGCGTCGAGGCGGTCGGCCTGCCCGGCCCCGCCC
>NZ_QGSW01000036.1:0-18829 GCF_003176715.1 Micromonospora sp. S4605 | reverse complement strand
GATCTACACAAGGCTATTCGTCGGCAGCGTCAGCTGGGTATAAGAGACAGGGTCACCGTCACCCTGCCGACCGGCTGGCGGGCCGCCGGCACCGGCTGGGCCGGCCAGTACGGCGACGACGGCGACCTCGAACCGGCGCTGGTCGTCTCACCGGACCCGGCCCGGTGGGCGGTCGACCCGAGCGTGCCGGGGGCCTTCGTCGGCCTCTCCGCCAGCATCGCCCGGCGGACCGACGCGGAGGGGTTCGTCGCCGAGCGCCCGCACGCCGACTGCGTCGCCGCGCCGGTGCGGCGTACCCGGCTGGGCGGGGTGGACTGGGTGGTGGCCGGGTACGCCTGCCCGCGCGGGCGACCGGTGATCGTCGAAGCGGCCGGGACGACCCCGGCCGGGCTGCTCTACGTGCAGGTGGTTCCGCCGCCCGGTGGTGGGTCCGCGTTCGTCGACGCGCTGCTCGCCGGGGTGCGGGTACGCCCGCCGGGCTAGACGACCACCACGGTGATGGTGTGCTCGCGGCCGTCCTTGGGGATGGTCACCGCCACCGTGCCGGTCCGTACGAAGCGGATGTCCACCACCCCCGCCTCGTAGTGCCGGGAGACCAGGTCCTCCCGGTCCACGGTGACCAGGCCCGGCCCGATGCCCTGGATGCGCAGCACCGCGCCGGCGGCGAAGCAGAGTGATCTGATCAGTTCCAGTTCGGTCTCGGCGAGGACGATGTCGTACCGGATCGGGCCGTGACAGGCGGGCGTCGGCGACGGGGTACGCGTACCCCTGCCGGTGGTCGGCGGGGGAGCGGCCGGCGCGGGACGCCGGGTCGGCGGCGCGACCGTCGACGGGCCCGGCGGGGTGGCCGGGGCCGACGGGGTGCCGGCGGGCGACCCGGGCGGGCTGGTGGTGCCGGCGGCGACCGGCGCCGGTGGCTGGACCGGCAGCGGCGAGACGGGGGCGTCGCCGCCGCACCCGGCCAGCCCGGCGACCACGGCCAGCAGGGCCGCGACGGCGGTCCTCCGGCCGCGCTCAGTCATCGGCGAGTCGCTGCCGGACCTGCCGGCGGGCCAGGTGGACGCGGGACTTCACGGTCCCCCCGGCACGTCGAGCAGGTCGGCGATCTCGGGGTAGCTCAGCTCCAGCACGTCCCGCAGGGCGATCACCTCGGCCAGCTCCGGGCGGACGGCGTCGAGCGCGTCGAGCAGGTCGAGCCGGGTGCCGGCGACCACGCTGGTGCGCCGCGGGTCGGGCCGGTCGGGCAGCGGCATCCCGCCGGCCTCGACCAGCCAGCGCCGGCGCAGCATCCGGTAGGTGGACCGGGCCCGGTTGGCGGTGAGCCGGTACAGCCAGGTGTGGAACGACGAGCGCCGCTCGAACCGGGTGATGCCGCGGGCCAGCGCGAGCAGGGTGTCCTGGCACGCCTCCTCGGCGTCCTCGCGGTGCGGCAGCAGCCGGGCGCAGAGTCGCAGCACCTCCGGCCGGACCGCCACCAGCAGCGCGTCCAGCGCGGCCGGGTCGCCGCGCGCGGCGGCTTCGGCCAGGTCCTCGATCCCGTCCGCGAGGGGCATCCGCTCGTCCAATGCTCGCCGGTCCGCCGTCGTTCCAGGCTAGGGCCGGCGGGCCGGGAGCGGCGAGAGCGAGTCCGGCAGCCGACCGTCCGGCGGGGCCGGAAGAGATCCACACCACCCGGCCCGGCGTGCCGTGCGGCGCCGCTGGAGACCCCCGGCGCGGCGGGGATAGGGTAAGCGGACCGACCTCGACCATCCCATGATCCGACCCCGGGGGGCGCTCCGCATGGGCGATTCGTTCGCGCATCTGCACGTGCACACGGAGTACTCGATGCTCGACGGCGCCGCCCGACTCAAGGATCTGTTCGCCGAGGTCGGCCGGCAGGGGATGCCGGCGGTCGCGATGACCGACCACGGCAACATGCACGGCGCGCACGACTTCTACAAGCAGGCGATGGCGGCCGGCGTCACCCCGATCCTGGGCATCGAGGCGTACGTGGCGCCGGAGTCGCGCTTCCACAAGCAGCGGGTCAGGTGGGGTCGGCCGGAGCAGAAGAGCGACGACGTCTCCGGCAGCGGCGGTTACACGCACAAGACCATCTGGGCGCGGAACAAGACCGGCCTGCACAACCTGTTCGCGCTGACCTCCCGGGCGTACACCGAGGGCTTCTTCGTGAAGTGGCCGCGGATGGACGCCGAGCTGATCGCCGAGTACGCCGACGGGCTGATGGCGACCACCGGCTGCCCCTCGGGTGAGGTGCAGACCCGGCTGCGGCTGGGCCAGGACGCGCAGGCGCTGGAGGCGGCGGCCAGGTACCAGGAGATCTTCGGCCGGGAGAACTACTTCCTGGAGCTGATGGACCACGGCCTGGACATCGAGAAGCGGGTCCGCGACGGGCTGCTGGAGATCGGCCGCAAGCTCGGCATCCCGCCGGTGGTCACCAACGACTCGCACTACACCCACGAGGCCCAGGCCGAGTCGCACGACGTGCTGCTCTGCGTGCAGACCGGCAGCAACATCGCCGACCCGAACCGGTTCAAGTTCGGCGGCAGCGGCTACTACATCAAGTCCGCCGACGAGATGCGCGGCGTGGACGGCTCCGACGTGTGGCTGGAGGGCTGCCGCAACACGCTGCTGGTGGCCGAGAAGGTCGACCCGACCGGGATGTTCGAGTTCCGCAACCTGATGCCGCGCTTCCCGGTGCCCGACGGCGAGACCGAGGAGTCCTGGTTCCGCAAGGAGACCTTCGCCGGGCTGGCCCGCCGGTTCCCCGACGGCGTCCCGGAGACCCACGTCAAGCAGGCCGAGTACGAGCTGGGCGTCATCATCCAGATGGGCTTCCCGTCGTACTTCCTCGTGGTCGCCGACTTCATCCAGTGGGCGAAGAGCCAGGGCATCGCGGTGGGCCCGGGCCGTGGCTCGGCGGCCGGCTCGCTGGTGGCGTACGCGCTGGGCATCACCGACCTGGACCCGCTGCCGCACGGCCTGATCTTCGAGCGGTTCCTGAACCCCGAGCGGGTCTCCATGCCGGATGTCGACATCGACTTCGACGAGCGCCGGCGCGGCGAGGTCATCCGGTACGTCACCGAGAAGTGGGGCGAGGACAAGGTCGCCCAGATCGCCACCTTCGGCACGATCAAGGCGAAGGCCGCGATCAAGGACTCGGCCCGGGTGCTCGGCTACCCGTACGCGGTGGGCGACCGGATCACCAAGGCGATGCCGCCGGCGGTGATGGGCAAGGACATCCCGCTGTCCGGCATCTTCGACTCGAAGCACCCGCGCTACGCGGAGGCCGGCGAGATCCGCGGCCTCTACGAGTCCGACCCGGACGTACGCAAGGTGATCGACACCGCCCGCGGCATCGAGGGCCTGATCCGGCAGACCGGCGTGCACGCCGCCGGCGTCATCATGTCCGCCGAGCCGATCATCGAGCACATCCCGCTGATGCGCCGGGACGCCGACGGGGCGATCATCACCCAGTTCGACTACCCGACCTGCGAGTCGCTCGGGCTGTTGAAGATGGACTTCCTCGGCCTGCGCAACCTCACCATCATCGACGACGCGCTGAAGAACATCGCCTCCAACCACGGCACCACCGTCGACCTGCTGAAGCTGCCGCTGGACGACAAGCCGACGTACGAGCTGCTGGCCCGCGGCGACACGCTCGGCGTCTTCCAGCTCGACGGCGGGCCGATGCGCTCGCTGCTGCGGCTGATGAAGCCGGACAACTTCGAGGACATCTCCGCGGTGCTGGCGCTCTACCGGCCCGGCCCGATGGGCGCCAACTCGCACACCAACTACGCCCTGCGCAAGAACGGCCTCCAGGAGATCACCCCGATCCACCCGGAGCTGGCCGAACCGCTGGAGGAGATCCTCGGCCCCACCTACGGCCTGATCGTCTACCAGGAGCAGGTGCAGCGCGCCGCGCAGAAACTCGCCGGCTACAGCCTCGGTCAGGCCGACCTGCTGCGCCGGGCGATGGGCAAGAAGAAGAAGGAGGTCCTCGACAAGGAGTTCATCCCGTTCCGCGACGGCATGCGGGCCAACGGCTACTCCGACGAGGCCATCCAGACCCTCTGGGACATCCTGGTCCCGTTCGCCGACTACGCCTTCAACAAGGCGCACACCGCCGGCTACGGGCTGGTGTCGTACTGGACCGGCTACCTCAAGGCCAACTACCCGGCCGAGTACATGGCGGCGCTGCTCACCTCCGTCGGTGACGACAAGGACAAGATGGCGCTCTACCTGTCGGAGTGCCGGCGGATGGGCATCCAGGTGCTGCCGCCCGACGTCAACACCTCGGCCGGGCCGTTCACCCCGGTCGGCAAGGACATCCGGTTCGGCCTGGCCGCCATCCGCAACGTCGGCGCGAACGTGGTCGCCGCGATCATGCGGTGCCGGGACGAGAAGGGCGCCTACACCGACTTCTACGACTTCCTGTCCAAGGTGGACGCGGTGGTCTGCAACAAGAAGACGATCGAATCGCTGATCAAGGCCGGGGCGTTCGACTCGCTCGGGCACCCGCGCAAGGGCCTGCTCGCCGTGCACGCGGACGCCATCGACGCGTACGCCGACGTCAAGCGCAAGGAGGCCGTCGGCCAGTACGACCTCTTCGGCGCCGGGTTCGGCGAGGACGACGCGGGTGGCAGCACCACGGTCATGCCGACCATCGGCGACGGTGAGTGGGACAAGCGCGACAAGCTCGCCTTCGAACGCGAGATGCTCGGCCTCTACGTCTCCGACCACCCGCTGTTCGGCCTGGAGCACGTGCTCGGCGCGGCGGCCGACTGCACCATCGCGGCGCTGTCCGAGGAGGGCACCGTGCCGGACGGCGCGGTGGTCACCCTCGCCGGCATCCTCTCCGGGGTGCAGCGCCGGGTCACCAAGCAGGGCCGGGCCTGGGCGTCGGCCACCCTGGAGGACCTCGCCGGCGGGGTGGAGACGCTCTTCTTCCCCAACACCTACGAGGTGATCGGGCAGTACATCGCCGAGGACGCCATCGTGGTGGTGAAGGGGCGGGTGGACCGCCGCGACGACACCCCGCGGATCATGGCGATGGACATGTCCATGCCGGACGTCAGCAGCAGCGCGGCCAACAAGCCGGTCACCCTCACCATCCCGGTGACCCGGTGCACCCCGCCGCTGGTGGAGCGGCTCAAGGAGACCCTGGTGCTGCACCCGGGCGACGCCGAGGTGCACGTCAAGCTGCTCAACGGCAGCCGGACCACCACGCTGCGGCTCGGCCCGTTCCGGGTGGCGGCCACCACCGCGCTGATGGCCGACCTGAAGAGCGTCCTCGGCCCCGCCAACGTCAGCTGACCCGGCCCCCCGGCACACCCGCCTCCGCCGCGCGTTCCGCCGGCCGGTCCGCTGGCTGGTCCGCCAGCCGAGATCGCGCTACGTCCAGGATGTAGTGGTCTCCTGTCGCGAGGAGGCCACTACATCCTGGTTCGAGCGCGACCTTGGTCGATTCGCGCCGCTGCCCCTGTCGGTGGGGCAGCTCGACAGGACCGGGGCCGTCGAGCCGGTGCAACGCCGGTCGGTGCGGCGGGCCGACGCGGGATCGGGCAGCATCGGGAGGTGCTCTCCACCGATCTGGTGCGGGTCCGGGACCTGGTGCCCGACTTCCTGGCCTGCCTGCGCGCGTGCGACGGCGTACCGGCCGAGCAGTGGCCGGCGCTCTGGCGATCCCGCTACCTCGACCGGCACCCCGGCGTCTTCGCCGCGTTGGACGAGGCGGGGGAGTGGTCGCGCCCCGACGACCTCGGCGACATCCTGGTCCGGCTCCGCGACGAGGACGCCGACCTCGCCGCCCGGTCCGCGGCGGTACGTGCGCTGCTGCCCGACGGCATCCGGGCCGTCGCCGCGGCGCTGGACTGGTCGGCCGACGGCGACCCGCTCGACTGCGTGGTGCTGGTCGGGCTGCACCGGGCCAACGGCTGGGCGGACCGGCTCGACGGCCGGTTCGCCCTCTTCCTCGCCGTCGAGCAGCTCGGCCCGCCGGGTGACGACCGGCTGCTGGTGCTGCACGAGACGGCGCACGTGCTGCACGACCGGCTCGCCACGATCCGCGACTGGCCGCCGTACGGGGTGGCGAACGCGCTGTTCACCGAGGGACTGGCCACCCAGGTCTCGGCCGAGGCCGCGCCCGGCGGCCCCGACGCGGCGTACCTCTGGTTCGGCCGCCCCGGCTACCGGACGTGGCTGGACACCTGCCGCCGTCGGTGGCCGGAGATCCTCGACCGGATCGGCGCCGACCTGGACGCCACCGATGCCGAGCACCACGCGCCGTACTTCCTGATGCGGGAGTCACCGCTCGCCGGCGACCTGCCGAAGCGCTGCGGCTACCTGGTCGGGCTGGCGGTGGTACGCCGGCTGCGCGCCGAGCACCCGCTGGCCGACCTCGCCCGCTGGCCGCTGGACCGGGTGGTCGACGAGGTACGCCGGAGCGTGCGCGCCCTCCGGGTCGCCGCCTGACCCTGGGCCGCGATCGGCGGATTGGCCGTGCCGCCGGGCGGCGGTGACGGCTAGCGTCGACCGGGTGGAGATCGAGCAGGCGCAGAAGTTGTGGCAGCCGCAGCCGGGTTGGCTGAACACCGCCAGCTACGGGCTGCCGCCCGAGCCGGCCTGGACGGCGGTGCAGGACGCGCTGGCCGACTGGCGGGTGGGGCGTACCTCGTGGGAGGGGTGGGGCGAGGCGACCGAACGGTCCCGGGCCGCCTTCGCCAACCTGGTCGGCGTGCCGGTCGCGGACGTCGCGACCGGCGCCGTGGTGTCGCAGCTGCTGGCCCCGGTCGCGGCGGCGCTGCCGCCCGGCGCGACCGTGGTGGCGCCCGAGGTCGAGTTCACCTCCAACCTCTTTCCCTGGCTGGTGCAGGCCGAGCGCGGGGTGCGGGTGCGGACCGTGCCGCTGGCGAAGCTGGTCGACGCGATCGACGCCGGCACCGACCTGGTCGCGTTCAGCCTGGTGCAGTCCGCCGACGGCGCGGTGGCGCCGTACGACGAGATCGTGGCCGCGGCCCGGGCGCACGGCGCGCTGGTGGCGGTGGACGCCACCCAGGCGTGCGGCTGGCTGCCGTTCGACGCGGCCCGCGCCGACGTGGTGGTGGTCGGCGCGTACAAGTGGCTGATGGCGCCGCGCGGCACCGCCTTCGCCTACCTGGCCCCCGACCTGCGCGACCGGCTGCGCCCGGACGCCGCCGGCTGGTACGCGGGCGAGGACCCGCACGCCTCCTACTACGGGCCGCCGCTGCGGCTGGCCGCCGACGCCCGGCGGTTCGACATCTCCCCGGCCTGGTTCAGCTGGGTGGGCACCGCGCCCGCCCTCGACCTGCTCGCCGAGATCGGCGTGCCGGCCGTGCACGAGCACAACGTGGCGCTGGCCAACCGGTTCCTCGCCGGGCTCGGCCGGCCACCGGGGGAGAGCGCCATCGTCACCGTCGAGGTGCCCGGCGCCCGGGAACGGCTGGAGCGGGCCGGGGTGCGGGCCGCCGTACGGGCCGGCCGGGTGCGCGCCTCGTTCCACCTCTACTCCACCTCCGACGACGTCGACCTGGCGCTGAACGCCCTGACGGGGTGACCGGGAACGCTCCCGCGGCACGCACCGTGGGTGCGCCACATGCCGCAGGGTCACCGGCCGAGCTACTGATTGCCCTCGATGGCCCGCTGTGCGGGCGTGGGCGGTCGAGGGTGGTGTCCGCACCCGGTTCGACGCCGGGGAATATGTGGGTCATCGACATGGCTCGACTCACACACCCCGCCGTAGGTTTCCTGAACGCGACGACCATGTGACCACGGTCACCGACCGGGCCCGTCGCGCCAGACCTGCGGAGGATGTGCGATGGCCGGGCAAGCGCTCCTGTCGGCTCGCGGGCTGACCCGCGACTTCCGGGGCTTCCGGGCGGTCGACGGCGTCGACCTGGACGTGGCGCCGGACAGCGTGCACGCGCTGGTCGGCCCCAACGGCGCCGGGAAGACGACCCTGTTCAACCTGCTCACCGGCTTCCTCAAGCCGAGCGGCGGGTGGATCGAGCTGGCCGGGCGGGACGTGACCGGGCTGCCGCCGGAGCAGGTGGCTCGGCTCGGCGTGGCCCGCTCCTTCCAGATCACCAGCCTCTTCCCGCAGCTGAGCGCCCGGGAGCACGTCGAGTTGGCGCTGCAGAGCCCGAGCGGGCTCGGCTGGCGGTTCTGGCGCTCGTCCGCGCTGATGCGGCGGTACACCGACCGGGCCACCGAACTGCTCGCGATGGTGGGGCTGGCGGAGTTGGCCGAGGCGCCCGCCGAGGCGCTCGCGTACGGCCGCAAGCGGGCCCTGGAGCTGGCCATCGCGCTCGCCCTGGACCCGAAGGTGCTGCTGCTGGACGAGCCGACCGCAGGCATGGGCCTGGAGGACGTCGACCGCACCGTGGACCTGATCGCCCAGGTCCGGCAGGGCCGGACCGTGGTGATGGTCGAGCACAACATGAGCGTGGTCGGGCGGCTCGCCGACACGGTGACCGTCCTGCAGGCCGGCAAGGTCCTCGTCGAGGGCCCGTACGAAGAGGTCCGCGCCGACGAGCGTGTGATCACCGCCTACCTGGGAGCCGCTGATGCTGCGCATTGAGAACCTGTCCGCCTGGTACGGCGAGGCGCAGGTGTTGCGGGAGGTCAGCCTGGAGGTCAAGGCCGGTGAGGTGGTCACCCTGGTCGGCCGCAACGGCGCCGGCAAGTCCACCCTGCTGCGCTGCGTGATGGGGCTGCACGCCGGCCAGCGCGGCACGGTGGAGCTGGACGGCCAGGACGTCGGCCGGCTGCCGGCGCACCGGCGGGCGCGGCTCGGGCTCGGCTGGGTCCCCGACGACCGGGGCAGCTACGCCACCCTGACCGTGACCGAGAACCTCACCCTGCCGCCGAGCGTGGGCCCGGATCCGTGGTCGCTGGAGCGGGTGTACGAGGCGTTCCCGGCGCTCTACGAGCGGCGCGACTCGGCCGCCACCATGCTCTCCGGCGGCGAGCAGCAGATGCTCGCGCTGGCCCGGGTGCTGCGGATGGGCGCCCGGCTGCTGCTCTGCGACGAACCGACCGAGGGGCTCTCGCCGCTGCTCGTGCAGCAGGTCGGCGATCTCCTGCGGGAGGCCAAGCGGCACGGCGTGACCGTGCTGCTGGTGGAACAGAACCTGCACTTCGCCACCGGCGTCGCCGACCGGCACTACCTGCTGGCCGAGGGACGCATCGCGGAGGCGATGGACAACTCCGAGGTGCGGTCGCGGGAGCGCGAGCTCCTGTCGTACCTCGGCATCTGATGTCGACAACGGACGCCGCGCCCGGCGCGGACGAAAGGATTGGGCATGCGTAGGACGGTGGGTGTGGCCGCCGCTTCGGCGGCGGCGGTGTTGCTGGTCGCCGGCTGCGGCGGCGGTGGGCCCCAGTCGGGCGGCGACGAGAAGCTGACCGGGGGCAAGATCGTGCTGGGCGTGCTCAACGACCAGTCCGGCGCGTACTCAGAGCTGTCCGGCAAGAACTCGGTCACCGCCGTGGAGATGGCGGTGGCCGACTTCAAGGCCAAGCACGGGGACAAGGCGATCACGAAGGACATCGCCGTCGAGACCGCCGACCACCAGAACAAGCCGGACGTGGCCAACAGCAAGGCCCAGGAGATGTACGACCGCCAGGGCGCGGACATCATCCTGGATGTGCCCACCTCGTCGGCGGCGCTGCGGGTGGCCGACGTGGCCAAGGCGAAGAAGAAGCTCTACTTCAACATCGGCGCGGCGACCACCGACCTGACCGGCAAGAGCTGCAACAAGTACACGTTCCACTACGCGTACGACACGTACATGCTGGCCAACGGCACCGGCAAGACCACCACCGAGCAGGTCGGCAAGAACTGGTACATCCTCTACCCGAACTACGCCTTCGGCCAGGACATGGAGAAAAGCTTCTCGGCGGCCATCACCGCGGCCGGCGGGAAGGTCGTCGGCAAGGACGGCGCGCCGTTCCCGAACACCAGCGGCGACTTCTCCACCTTCCTGCTCAAGGCGCCGACGCTGAACCCGAAGCCCGAGGTGCTCGGCACCATGCAGGCCGGCGCGGAGCTGGTCAACGTGGTCAAGCAGTACAACGAGTTCAAGCTGCGGGACAAGGGCGTCGGCCTGGCGGTCGGCCTGATGTTCATCACCGACATCCACTCGCTCACCCCGGCGGCGCTGGCCGGCACCACCTACACCGACGCCTGGTACTGGAACTTCGACCAGCAGAACCGCGAGTTCGCCGACCGGTTCCAGAAGGAGACCGGCACCCGGCCGTCCTTCGCGCACGCGGCCAACTACTCCGCCGCGATGCAGTACCTGGAGGCCGTGCAGGCCGCCGGCACCGACGACGCCGACACGGTGGTCAAGGGGCTGGAGGGCAAGGAGGTCAACGACGTCTTCCTGCGCAACGGCAAGATCCGCGCCGAGGACCACCGGGTCATCCACGACGCGTACCTGGCCCAGGTGAAGCCGCAGTCCGAGGTCTCCGAGCCGTGGGACTACGTCAAGGTGCTCAAGACCATCCCCGCCGCCGAGGCCTTCGCCGCCCCGTCGTCGGCGTGCAAGATGTGACGGGCCGATGACCGGCTTCCTGCAGAACACGTTCAACGGGTTGGTGAGCGGGGCGTTCTACGCCCTGCTCGCCCTCGGGCTCGCGGTCATCTTCGGCATGCTGCGAGTGGTCAACTTCGCCCACGGGGCGTTCTACATGCTCGGCGCCTTCGGCGCGTACGTGCTGCTCAGCGAGGCGGGCGTACCGTTCTGGGCGGCGTTGGTGATCATGCCGGTGGGCCTCGGCCTGCTCGGCATGGCGCTGGAGCGGGCGTTCATCCACCGGCTCACCCGGCTCGACCCGCTCTACAACTTCCTGCTCACCTTCGGGTTGACGCTGATCCTGCAGGACCTGGTCAAACTGCGGTACGGGGTGCAGTCCAGCCCGTACGCCACCCCGTCGGCGCTGAGTGGCTCGGTCGACTTCGGAATCTTCGACTTCCCCACCTACCGGGTGTTCATCCTCGGCTTCGCGGTGGCCGTCTGTGTCGGCGTCTGGTGGGTGCTCACCCGCACCCGGATCGGCATGGTGGTCCGGGCGTCGACCGAGCGGCCCGAGCTGACCCGGGCGTTCGGCATCAACGTCGGGCGCTGGGTCACTCCGGTTTTCGGCTTCGGCATCGGCCTGGCCGGGCTGGCCGGCGTGCTCGCCGCGCCGATGCGGGCGGTGAATCCGCTGATGGGCGCCGACCTGATCATCGTGGTGTTCGCCGTGGTGGTGATCGGCGGCCTGGGCTCGATCTTCGGCTCGGTCGCCGCGGGCTTCGGCATCGGGCTGGTGCAGGCGTGGGGCGAGGCGTACCTGTCGCAGTTCCCGATCGTGTCGCAGACGATCGTCTTCATCGTGATGGCCGTCGTACTGCTCTGGCGCCCGGCCGGGCTGTTCGGCCGTGAGGAGGCACCGGCATGACGAGCACCGTGGACACCCCGGCCGACGCGGCCCGCCCGGCCGCGCCGTCCGGGCTGCTCACCGTCGCCCGCGCGCCCCGTTGGCTCCGGTACGCGCTGCTGGCCGTCGGGCTGCTGGTGGCGTTCTGGCTGCCCAACGGGCTCTACCCGGCGGTGGCCGTGGACATCCTCTGCTGGGCGCTGTTCGCGGTCGCGGTCGATCTGCTGCTCGGCTTCACCGGGCTGATGTCCTTCGGGCACGCCGCGTTCTGGGGTGCCTCCGCGTACGTCACCGGCCTGGTGGCGATCCACCTCGGGCTGCCGTTCCCGGCGGCGGTGCTCGCCGGCGCCCTCGCCGCGGCGGTGCTCGCGGTGCCGATCGGCTACCTGGCGGTGAAGCGGACCGGCATCTACTTCGCCATGGTCACGCTGGCCTTCGCGCAGATGGTCTACTACGTGGCCAACGAGTGGCGGTCGGTGACCCAGGGCGAGAACGGCCTGCAGGGTGTGCCCCGCGAGCTGTTCGGGTTGGACCTGAGCGACGACTACTACTTCTACTACGCGATCCTGCCGATCGTGCTGCTCGGCCTGCTCGGCGCCTGGCGGATCGTGCACTCGCCGTTCGGCCGGGTGCTGGTCGGCATCCGCGACAACCCGGCCCGGGCCCGCGCGCTCGGCTACCCGGTGCACCGCTACAAGCTGACCGCGTTCGTGCTCTCCGGCTTCATCGCCGGGCTCGGCGGCGGGCTGTTCGCGGTGGGGCACCGGTTCGTCTCGCTGGAGGTGCTGCACTGGACCACCTCCGGCAAGGCGGTCATCGTGGTGGTGCTCGGCGGGATCGGCACGCTCTGGGGCGGGGTGCTGGGCGCGGCCATCGTGGTGCGCCTGGAGGACTGGCTGTCGTTCTCCGGCTTCGAGGCGATCGGCCTGGTCACCGGCGGCATCTTCGTCCTCGTCGTGCTGCTGTTCCGGCGCGGCATCTGGGGCAGCGTCGCCGCCCTGGCCAACCGCTGGTGGGCGTCCCGCCGGCGCTGACCGCTACCGACACGCCGCTGGCCGGCACCCGTCACGGGTGCCGGCCAGCGGTTGTCGGTCATGCGTGCTCGGTTGTCAGCTGTTCCAGTGCTCGGCGACCAGGTCGGCGGCCTGCTGCTCCCACTGGGCGTAGTGGAACGGGTAGGCCGACACCTGCACGGTCTGGGCGGCCTTGGTCAGCGGCATGTCCTGCCACCCGTCGACCTGCTTGAGACCCTTCAGGAACGCCATCGTCGAGTACTCCGGGTCGGTGATCTGCTCCACCGTGCCCCAACCCGAGGACGGGCGCTGCTGGAACAGGCCCTGCGAGTCGTGGTCGTTGCGGTCACCCAGGTGACCCAGGTTCTCCAGCTTCGACTCCTGCAGCGCGGTCGCGATCGCCACCACGGCGGCCCGCTCGTCCATGTCGGACTTCTTCGTCGCCGCGATGATCGCCTTCACGTTGTCGACCTGCTCGTCGCCCAGGTCGATGCGCGACTGCTCACCCTGCACACCGTGCGGGATCAGCTTGGCCATGTCCGGCTTGCCCGCCTCGACCATGGCGACCGCGGCCGGGCCGGTCGTGGGGGTGCTGTCGGCGTGGTTCAGCGGGCCAGCGGCGAGGCCACCGGCGACGGCGAGACCAGCGATACCGAGAACGCTCTTACGCATGATCGTGTTCATCAGGAAGCTCCATTCGGGGGTTGACGCCCGCACCGAGGGGGTCGGCCGGGCGCAAGCACCAGCAGGCGCTCACAGAACTGGGGGAAGAACCGGCGCTTGCCGTGGGCGGGGGATGCCTCGCGGCGCCGGGACCATGTGTAACGACCGCCGGCCCGGCATCATTCCGGGGGCCGGGACCCGCATCCGGCGGGGCCTTGCTGCGATCGTTCCGGGGGATGCAACGACCGGCGGGCCACCGTCATTCCGGGGCCGGGTCACGCCTGGCGTGCCCTTGCTCGATCGTCCGCATGGTGTAACGCCCCGCGACCGGCCACGATTCCGCGCCCCGGATGCACCCGGTCACATCGCCGAACCGGACGATCGCCCCCGAACCTCGCAGCCGCGTCAGGCTGCCGTCGCCGCCAGCGGAAAGACGCGCCCGATCCGGCCGGCCGCCGCGGGTGACGTGACGGCGGACACATTCGATACGGATCGGTTCCGTATCGTTAATGCAGCGCCTACGCTGACCCCAGTTACGAGTCTGTCCCGTATCGTATTTCGGCACGGGTGACCGGGGGGAGAACACCACCGATGCCACCGAACGAGAACACCGGACATCCGAGGAGGTGGGCGATCCTCGGGGTGCTGGTGATCAGCCTCCTCGTCGTCGTCCTGGACAACACGATCCTCAACGTCGCGCTCCGCACCCTCGCCGACCCGGTGCACGGCCTCGGCGCCAGCCAGGGCGAGCTGGAGTGGGCGATCAACTCCTACACGCTGGTCTTCGCCGGTCTGCTCTTCACCTTCGGGGTGCTCGGTGACCGGGCCGGCCGCAAACGCTTCCTGCTCGTCGGGCTGGCGCTGTTCGGCCTGTCGTCGCTGCTGTCCGCGTACGCCCAGAGCCCGGGCCAGCTGATCGCGGCCCGCGCGCTGATGGGCGTCGGCGGCGCGGCGATCATGCCGGTGACGCTCTCGATCATCTCCAACGTCTTCGACCCGCGGGAGCGGGGGCGGGCGATCGGCGTCTGGGCCGGAGCGGTCGGCCTGGCCGTGGCGATCGGCCCGGTGCTCGGCGGCGCGCTGCTGGAGCACTACTGGTGGGGCTCGGTCTTCCTGATCAACGTGCCGGTGGTGGCGCTCGGCGTGGTCCTGGTCGCGCTGCTGGTGCCCGAGTCGCGGGATCCGAAGCCGGGCCGGGTCGACGTGCTCGGCGTGCTGCTCTCCGTGGTCGGCCTGGTCGCCCTGTCGTACGGCATCATCGACGGCGGCGAGCACGGCTTCGGCCGGCCGGTGGTCTGGGCCTCGATCGTCGGCGGTCTGGCGGTGCTGGCCTGGTTCGTCGCGCACGAGCGGCGCAGCGACCACCCGTCGCTGGACGTCCGGCTGTTCCGGGTGCCGCGCTTCGCCGCGCCGGTGGCCCTGGTCGGGCTGGTCTTCTTCGCCGCGATGGGCGTGATGTTCTTCAGCTCGTTCTACCTGCAACTGGTCCGCGGCTACAGTCCGCTGGAGACCGGCCTGCTCTTCCTGCCGTTCGCCGCAGCCCAGCTCTTCTTCGCCCCGCGCAGCGCGGCGATGGTGCACCGGTACGGCGGCAAGGCGGTCGCCGCGGTCGGCCTGACGCTCACCGCGGTGGCGCTCGGCGCTTTCGCGTTCATCGACGCGACCACGCCGATCTGGGTGGTGCTGGTCTTCTTCTTCCTCCAGGGCGTCGGGATGGCCAACATCATGCCGCCGGCCACCGAGTCGATCATGTCGGCGCTGCCCCGGGAGAAGGCCGGGGTCGGCTCGGCGGTCAGCAACACCATCCGGCAGGTGGCCGGCGCGCTCGGCGTCGCGGTGCTCGGTTCGGTGCTCTCCGCGGTCTACCGCGGCGACGTCGAGCCGGCCCTGCGGGACCTGCCGGCCGGGGCGCAGCAGGCAGCCGGCGAGTCGATCTCCGGGGCGTACGCCGCGGCGGGTCAGCTCGGCCCGGCGGCGCCGCACCTGATCGCGGTGGCCAACGACGCCTTCGTGACCGCGATGCACTGGGCAGCGGTGCTCGCCACGGTGGCGGCCGCCGCCGGTCTGCTCGTGGTGGCCCGCTGGATGCCCGGCCGCTCGGCGGCCCCGGCGGCCCCGGTGCCGGCCGGCGAACCCGAGTTGGCCGGGACCGCCTAGGGTCGGCGACAATGTCCGACATGACTTCCGCCGCCGATGCTCCGCGGTCGCCCGGGCGACCGCGGAGCGTCCGCGCGGACGAGGCGATCGTCGAGGCCACCCTGGACCTGCTCGCCGAGGGCAACTCGGTGGAAACGATCTCGATCGAGGCGATCGCGGCCCGGGCCGGCGTCGGCAAGGCCACCATCTACCGCCGCTGGCCGGGCAAGGACGCGTTGCTGACCGACGCGCTGCGCCGGCTCAAGGGCAGTCCGCCGGCGCCGGCCGGCCGGTCGGTCCGCGACGACCTGGTGGTGCTGGTGAGCGCGGTCGGGCACCACATCGACCCGCGGGCGGCGCGGATCATGCCCTGCCTGGTGCCGCGGGTGAACCGCAGCCCGGACGAGTATCAGCTCTACCAGAGCATCATCGAGCCGCGTCGGGCGCTGATGCGCGAGGTGCTGCGCCGGGGGATCCGCACCGGCGAGCTGCGCGCCGACCTCGACATCGAGGTCACCATGGCGATGCTCACCGGCCCGATGCTGATCCAGCGGGTGCTGCGCTGGAGCCCCGACCTCGACGACGCCGGCCTGCCCGAGCGCGTCGTCGACAGCGTGCTGGAGGGCATCCGCGCCCGCTGACCGTCCCGGCCGCCGGGATCAGCCGCCGGGATCAGCCGGTGGGCGTACGCAGCCGGTGCAGGCGCAGCGCGAGCTGCACCTCCAGCGCCCGCTCGGGCTTCTGCCAGTCCGCGCCGAGCAGCTGCCCGACCCGCTCCAGCCGCTGGGTGACCGTGTTGACGTGCACGTGCAGCAGCTCGGCGGCCCGGGCCAGGCTGCCGCCCACCCCGAAGTACGCCTCCAGCGTCTTGACCAGCGCGGTGCCCCGCCGTGCGTCGTAGTCGACCACCGGGCCGACGGTCGCCTCCAGGAACCGGGTGACGTCCTGGTCGCCCTGGCCGCCGACCGCGCCGAGCAGCAGCCCGACGAAGCCCAGCTCGGCGGTGCTCGCCCCCTGCCCGGCCCGGCCCAGCGCGCCGAGCGCGGTGAGGCAGCGGTCGGCCTCCCGGAACGTGGTGGCCAGCGACGCCGGCCCGGTGGACGGGCCGCTCGCCCCGGCGGTCACCGGCCGGCCGGTCACCCGGGACAGGTCCCGGGCCACCGCCCGGGCGCTGCCGCCGGCGTCCGTGCCGGGCAGCATCAGCACCACCCGCCCGTCGCGCGCCGCAGCCAGCCCGCCCCGGGTCGAGGCGTACGTGGTGGCCCAGGAGAGCACCCGCTGCCGGGCCGAGCCGGTCGCCGCGATCGCGTCGTCGCCGACCGCCACCAGCACGTGCGGCGCGTCCAGGTCCACCCCGAGCCGGCGGGCCCGGCTGCGCAGCGCGTCGGTGTCCCGCAGCGGCCGGGCGATCAGGTCGTCCAGCAGTTCGCCGCGGACCCGGCCCTCCGCCTCGGCGACCGTGCGCCGGAACAACAGCAGCAGCGCGGTCACCAGGGCCGCCCGCTCCAGGATCCGCTGGTCGGCGTCGACCAGGTCGTCGTCCGGGCGGAGCACCAGCGCGCCCAGGTTCTCGGCGCCGGCGACCACCGCGGCGTACCAGAGCGAACCGCGGCGCACGCTGCGCCCCTCGGTACGCGACGCGGCGATCGCCTCCACCATGTCCGCCCGGTCCGGCTCCTCTATCTCGCCGACCCGGGCCAGCAGCCGGCCCTCGGCGTCCAGCGCCAGCAGCGCCCCGCCGAGCACCTCGGTCACCGCCGCCGCGACGTCCTCCACCCCGCCGCCGCGCAGCACCAGCGCGGTCATCCGGTCGTGCGCGGCGGCGGCCCGCTCCACCGAGCTGCTGTGCGCCCGGATGGTGGTGTTGGCCGCCGACAGCTCCTCCAGCGCCGACCGGGTCTCGGCGAGCAGCCGCGCGGTGTCGATCGCCACCGCGGCGTGCGCGGCCAGCGAGACCAGCAGCGCGACCTCCTCCCGGGCGAACGGGCGGGCCGAGCGGTTCGCGGCGTAGAGCACGCCGATCGAGGTCGAGCCGAGCCGCAGCGGCACCCCGAGGATGGCCACCAGGCCCTCCTCGCCCACCCCGGCGTCGATCTCCCCGGTGTGATGGAAGCGGTCGTCCTCGGGATAGTTGGCGGTCACGTAGGGGGCGCCGGACTGGGCCACCAGGCCTCCGAGCCCGGCGCCCATCGGCAGCCGCAGCCGCTGGAAGCGGGCCGACACCGAACCGTCGGTCACCCGCATGTAGGTGTCGCCGCGTTCCTCATCGTCGAGCGTCATGTAGGCGACGTCGGCGCCGAGCAGGTTGCGTGCCCGGTGCACGATCGCCCGCAGCACGTCGTCCAGGTCGCGCAGCCCGGCCAGGTCGCTGACCGTGTCGTACAGCCCGGACAGCTCGGTCTCCCGGCGGCGTCGGCGCTCCAGCAGCGCGCGGACCCGCAGCGCCACCGTCTTGGCCTGCTCCAGCTCGGCCAGCCGGTCGGCGGGCAGGCCGGCGGCGCGGGCGGCGACCAGCGGCCCTTCGAACTCCACCGCGGCTGCTTCCCGCGCGAGCAGCTCCAGGTACTCCACCGGCGACGACATGACCGACATTGTGCGGCTCGCCACTAGCTCGCCGTCCAGCCCCCGTCGAGCGCGATCGACGCGCCGGTGATGAACGCCGCCGGCGGGGAGCAGAGGTACGCCATCAGCTCCGCCACCTCCTCGGGTTCGATCAGGCGCTTGATCGCGGCCCGGGCCAGCATGATCTTCTCGACCACCTCGGCCTCGGCAATGCCGTGGCTGGCCGCCTGGTCGGCGATCTGGCTCTCCACCAGGGGGGTGCGCACGTACGCCGGGTTGACGCAGTTGGCGGTCACGCCGTGCGCCGCGCCCTCCAGCGCCACCACCTTCGACAGCCCCTCCAGCGCGTGCTTGGCCGACACGTACGCCGCCTTGTACGGCGAGGCGCGCAGCCCGTGCACCGAGGAGATGTTGATGATCCGCCCCCAGCCCTGCGCGTACATGTGCGGCAGCGCCCGGCGGATGAGCAGGAACGGCGCCTCCACCATCACCCGGTACAGGTACGCGAACCGGTCCGCGGGGAACTCCGGCACCGGGGCGACGTGCTGCAACCCGGCGTTGTTCACCACGATGTCCACGTCCGCGTCGAGCCGGTCCACCGCCTCGGCGTCGGCCAGGTCGATGCCCTCGGCCCGGCCGCCGGTCTCGGCCGCCACCGCCTTGGCCGCCTCGACGTTGCGATCCACCACCAGCACCGTCGCGCCAGCCGCCGCCAGGCGCAGGGCACAGGCCCGTCCGATGCCACTGCCGCCTCCGGTCACCAGGGCGCTGCGACCGGCGAGGTCGACGTTCACGACGTGGGGGACCGCCACGGGTTCTGCCGTCATGGCGCAAGAAGTTACGAGCTGTGTGGCCGGGCGCACATGGGGTGGCGACACATACTCGACGGTCAGGTTGTGTGGGCCGCAGCGCCTCCTCGCCGCTGGCCCCTGCGGCTGCCGCGGCGGGCGGAATGTCGGGGGGCGGTGGCACAGTCGCGGGCGGCGGGGTCAGGCCGCCCGCGACTGTGCCAC
>NZ_QGSW01000288.1:0-18918 GCF_003176715.1 Micromonospora sp. S4605 | reverse complement strand
CGGTGCGCCGCCGCTCCGCCGAGCCCCGGGCCGCGGAACGGGCCGCCGAGCCGCGCTCCGCCGAGCCGCGCTCCGGGGAACGGTCCGCCGAGCCGCGCTCCGGGGAACGGTCCGCCGAGCCGCGGGCGACCCGGACCGCCCCGCCGGGCGCGGACCCCCGCGGTCCCGGCGGTCGGCCGGAGGCGGGTCCGACCCGGGCGGAACCGGAGCCGGAGGTCACCCCGCGCCGGCGGCGGCAAGCCGCCGCCCCGCACCGCGGCCGGGCCACCGTGGAGGAGCCGGGCTCGGTCTCCGCCGCCCCGGCGGGGATGGCCACCGGCAGCCCGGCCACCGTCGGCTCCTACTCCGGCGGGCAGGTGACCACCACCGAGAGCGCGCCCTCCCGGCCGCTGGCCACCGGCGGCTCGTCCGGTCCCCGGGTGGTGATCGACCACGTGCAGGTCAGCACGTTCGGGCTGGACGCCACCGTGGAGGTACGCCTGGTCGCCGGCGGGCAGAACGCCACCGGCTACTCCACCGGCCCGGCCGTGGACGGCTTCGTACTGCGGCTGTGCGCGGTGGCCGCCGCGGCGGCGGTGGACGAACTGCTCCGCGGCGCGGTCTCGGCGCCCGAGCGGGGGCGGTGCTTCGTCGAGCACGCGGCGGTGGTGCCGTTCGGCAACTGCGAGGTGGCCACGGTGGTGGTGCTGCTGGTCTGCGACGGCTGGGTCGAGCAGCTCGCCGGGTCGGCCCTGGTCGCCGGTGACCCCCGGCAGGCGGTGGTCCGGGCCACCCTGGCGGCGGTCAACCGACGACTCGAGGCGCTGCTGGCCTGAGCGTTCCGGGGCAGACTGGAGCGATGAAGCGCGCCACCCTCTGGCCGGATCATCTCCTCCCGGAGCATTCGGTCCCGCCGCCCTGGCCGGGCCGGGAGGTACGCCTCGACGGGGCGGTCACCTACGTCCGGGACACCCCGGCGACCGCGCCCGGCGCCGAGCCGGCGCTCTACGTGCACGGCCTCGGCGGCTCGTCGCAGAACTGGACCGACCTGGCCGGGTTGCTCGCCGACCGGCTCGACGGGCAGGCGATCGACCTGCCCGGGTTCGGCCGCAGCGAGCCGGGCCGGCGGTACACCGTGCCGGCCTTCGCCGAGCGGGTGATCCGCTGGATCGAGCACTCGGACCGGGGGCCGGTGCACCTGTTCGGCAACTCGCTCGGTGGGGCGGTGTCGGTGCACGTCGCGGGCACCCGACCGGACCTGGTCCGCACGCTGACCCTGGTCTCGCCGGCCCTGCCGTTCCTCGACTTCCGCCGTTCCCTGCAGGGTCGGATGCTGCCGCTGCTGGCGGTCCCCCGAGGCGAGCGGCTGGCCGCCTGGCGGCTGGCCCAGTTGGCGCCCGAGGTGATGGCCCAGCAGGTGATGGAGGCGTGCGTGGCCGACCTCAGCCGGATCTGCGAGCAGCGCAAGCGGGAGGCGCTGGAGGAGATCCGGGTCCGCTACCAGGCGGAGCACTACGCGGCCGCGTACGTGCGCACGTTCCGCGGCTTGGTCTACAGCTTCCTGCGGGCGTACCTGCCGGGCTCGGGATCGCTGTGGCGGCTCGCCCGTTCGGTCCGCGCGCCCACCCTGGTGGTCGGCGGCCGGCAGGACCGGATGGTCGACGTGCGGGTGGCGCCGCAGACGGCCCGGGTGATTCCCGACAGCCGGCTGCTGCTGCTGGACGGGGTCGGGCACGTGGCGCAACTGGAGGTGCCGCGCCTGGTGGCCCGCGCCGTGGTCGGACTGCTCGCCGAAACGGAGGACACCGCCCGGCGGCCCGACATGGCAGGCTGACCAGGATGTGCCCCTCCCGCCGGTCCGCCGCCGGTCACCAGCAGCGCGCCGTGCGGGCCGACGGTCGCCGTGACCGCCGCCGCTCCCCGGGGCGGGTGGCCGGCCGGCTCCGGCGGGTGCTGGAAGCGTTGGTCTTCGTCGTCGCGGTGGTGGCGGCGGTGGCGGTGGTGACCGACCGACCCGGCGCCGACGCGGACGCCGAGGTGGGCACCGTGCCGGAGGTGGTCGCCGCGCCCACGCCGGCGGTGTCGCTGGCACCCAGCGTGCCGGTGACGCCGAGCCCCACCGCCGGCACGCCCCCGCCGCCCGTGCTGCGGCTGCCGGGGCCGGTGCCCTCGGCCGGGCGGGGCAGCTTCGGCTACGACGACCGGGTCGGCCCGGTGCTCGGCGAGGCGGGTGTGCTGCGACGCTACCGGGTCGCCGTGGAGGTCGGCTCCGGCGAGGACGCGGGGGAGTTCGGGGCGGCCGTCGAGACGGCGCTCGCCGGGCCGGGAAGCTGGGTGGACAGCGGCCGGTTGCGGTTGCAGCAGGTCCGCCCGCGCTCGCCGTACGACTTCACGGTCTACCTGGTCACCGCGGCGACGGCCCGCCGGATGTGCGCGGCGGGCGGGGTGGACATCCGGATCGGCGGGCGGCCGTACACGTCCTGCCGCGCGCCGGGCAAGGTGATCATCAACCTGGACCGCTGGCGGCTGTCGGTGCCGCACTTCGTGCGGGCCGGTGTGCCGCTGTCGGTCTACCGCACCTACGTGGTGAACCACGAGGTCGGCCACCAGCTCGGGCACCGGCACGAGCGCTGCCCGGGTCGGGGGCGACCGGCGCCGGTGATGATGCAGCAGACGCTCTTCCTGAACGGCTGCGTGGCGAACCCCTGGCCGTACCGGGACGGCCGCCGCTACGCGGGCCCGCGCCTGTAAAGCCATTCCGGCACCGGCGACAAAAATGGGCTAACCGGAAAGACAATCCGAAAGGACGCGACGGAGCGGATACTATTTGCCCCATTCGTGTTTAACGCGCGGAAATACCCGGTTAACGTGCGACGCTGACCGCATGACGTCGTCGTCCCCTTGCGACCCGCCTGATCCCGGCTCCGCCCGGCCGCGCCCGCGGCCCGGTCTGGTGCGGATGCGCCGACGACGACGCCGTACCGTCCTGCTCGGCCTGGTGCTGCTCATCGCGGTGGTCGGCGCGGTGGCGCTGGCCCGGGCCGGCGACCCCGCACGCCGGCCGCCGTCCGTCGGTCCCGGCCCGATGGCGTACGGGGCGGACCAGCGCACCGAGCCGACCGGCTACCCGCGGGCCGGCGCGGGCAGCTTCGCCGCCGCCGCCGGAGAGTCGCCGATCGTCGGGGCGGACGGGCCGCTGCACCGCTACCGGGTGGCGGTGGAGCGGGGCACCGGGCAGGACGTCCCCGCCTTCGCCGCCGCCGTCGACGAGGTGCTGGCCGACCCGCGCGGCTGGACCGCGGGTGGCGAACGGCGGGTACAGCGGGTGGCCGACGCGGAGGTCGCCGACTTCACCATCTACCTGGCCACCCCGCGCACCTCGGAACTCATGTGCGCCGAGGGCGGGCTGAGCACCGAGGGGTACACCTCGTGCCGGCTGCCGGGGAAGGTGATCATCAACCTGGCCCGCTGGCTGGAGGCGGTGCCGGACTACGGGGCGCCGCTGGAGGTGTACCGCGCCTACGTGGTCAACCACGAGGTCGGGCACGAGTTCGGCGAGGGCCACGAGGCCTGCCCGGGGCCGGGCCGCCCGGCGCCGGTGATGCAACAGCAGACGTACGGCCTCCAGGGCTGCGTCGCGTACGCCTGGCCCTGGTTGGCGGGGCGGCGCTACGCCGGCGAGATCGTTCCCTGACGATTCCCGGCCCCGCCGCTTTATTCCCGCTCCCGAATGGCGGGCGACGTGTCCCTCCTCATGGCCGACCGGCCCGCCGGCGAGCGACAATGGCGCGGTTCGCCACCGCCGATCCCGGGGAGTCCACCGTGTCGTTGCCCCCGCTCGTCGAGCCCGCCGCCGAGCTGACCGTTGACGAGATCCGCCGCTACTCGCGCCACCTGATCATCCCCGACGTCGGGGTCGAGGGGCAGAAGCGGCTGAAGAACGCCCGGGTGCTCTGTGTCGGCGCCGGTGGCCTCGGCTCGCCCGCCCTGCTCTACCTCGCCGCGGCCGGCGTCGGCACGCTCGGCATCATCGACTTCGACACCGTCGACGAGTCCAACCTCCAGCGGCAGGTCATCCACGGCGTCTCCGACGTCGGCCGGTCCAAGGCCGAGTCCGCCGCGGCGAGCATCCGCGAGATCAACCCGCTGGTCACCGTCGAGATCCACAACACCGCGCTGGACCGGGACAACGTCCGCGAGATCTTCGCCCAGTACGACCTGATCGTCGACGGCACCGACAACTTCGCCACCCGCTACATGGTCAACGACGCGGCGGTGCTGCTCGGCAAGCCGTACGTCTGGGGGTCGATCTACCGCTTCGACGGCCAGGCGTCGGTCTTCTGGGCCGAGCACGGCCCCTGCTACCGCTGCCTCTACCCGGAGCCCCCACCGCCCGGGATGGTGCCGTCCTGCGCCGAGGGCGGCGTGCTCGGCGTGCTCTGCGCGTCGATCGGCTCGATCCAGGTCAACGAGGCGATCAAGCTGCTCGCCGGGATCGGCGAGCCGCTGGTCGGCCGCCTGATGGTCTACGACGCGCTGGAGATGTCGTACCGCAAGATCAAGGTGCGCAAGGACCCGAACTGCGTGCTCTGCGGCGAGAACCCCACGGTCACCGACCTGCTGGAGGACTACGAGGACTTCTGCGGCGCGGTGTCGGTGGAGGCCCAGGAGGCGACGCTCGACGCGACCATCACCGCGCTGGAGCTCAAGGAGTGGCAGGACGCCGGCAAGGACATCTTCCTGGTCGACGTGCGGGAGCCGGCCGAGTACGAGATCGTCCGGATCCCCGGCGCCACGCTGATCCCCAAGGGCGAGATCATCTCCGGCGAGGCGCTGGCCAGGCTGCCGCAGGACCGGCAGATCGTGCTGCACTGCAAGTCCGGGGTCCGTTCCGCCGAGGCGCTCGCTGCGCTGAAGGCGGCCGGCTTCCGGGACGCGGTCCACGTCCAGGGCGGGGTGCTCTCCTGGATCAAGCAGATCGATCCCTCGCTGCCCGCGTACTGACCGGACGGCCGGGGTCGGCGGCGGCGACGCGCCGCGCCGACCTCGGCCGATTCCCCGAGGCGGAATCGCCTTTGCGCAGGTAGCGTGTCCGCCGTGGTGGATCTCGACGCCGCTGTCGGCTTCGTCGTGGCGCACGGCGACGCGGTGGACCGTGCCCGGCTCTCCCGGCTGCGCACCGGCGCGGCGGCGCCGGCCGAGCTGCTCGACGCGGCCGAGGTCGGGCAGACGCCCGACGGCGGCTGGCCCGCCACCCTCGACAGCCCGGTCGGCTCCGTAGACGCCACCTGCTACCGCTTGGCGGAGCTGGACGACCTCGGCGCACTCGGCCGCCCGGCGGCGCGGCGCGCGCTGGACTGGCTCGCCGCCCGGCAACTGCCCGACGGCGGCTGGGACGAGGACCCGTCGCTGGCCGAGGTCGCGCCCGAGTGGGCCCGGCCAGGCGACCCGGAGGCCCGCTTCTACCTCACCGCCAACGCCGGATTCTGGCTGACCGTGGCCGGCCTGGACGCCCGGGCGGCCGGTCCGCTCGACCACCGGGTCGGCGGTGCGTACGCCGGGGTGGTGCAGGCGGCGGCGCACGCCGTGGCCGGCCAGCTCGGGCGGGATGGCAGCTGGCCGTCCTTCCTGCCGGCCGGTTGGCTGAGCGCGGCCGTACTGCACCGGCAGGGGATGTACGACGAGTCCGCGCGGATCCAGGCGGTGCTGGCCGAGCGGGTCCCGCGGCTCTCCCCGGCCGACGCGGCGTGGCTGGCCGCGACGTTGCGCCGGGTCGAGGTGGGCGAGGAGCAGTGGCTGCTGGTGTCGGCCCGACGCCGGCTGGCCGAGACGCAGCGCAGCGACGGCGGCTGGGACAGCGACGACGGTCACCAGTTCGACGTGCACACCACGCTGCGGGCGATCCGGGCCTGCCGGCCGGCGGTCACGTCAGCTGGCTGATCACCAGCGGCCACCAGGCGTCCGGGCCGAACGCGGCCGGGTCGATGCTCTCCAGGGTGGTGCGCAGCGCCTCGGCCCGCTCGGCCCGGCCGGCCTTGCCCTCGTCCGCCTCGACGAAGAGCGCGAACTGGTAGAGGAACTCGACGAAGGTGCGGAAGTCGCTGTTGACCGCCTGCACGTCCTGGGCGGCCAGGTCGAACTGGAGGATCTCGCCGGTCTTCGGGTCGAGCACGTAGAGCAGGTCGTTGTTGTCGGCGACCGCGCCGACCACGATGAGTCGGACGTCGAGCGAGCCGTCCTCGGTGGTCAGCTGGATCGTGTCGTACAGCTCGATGTCGCCTTCGAGGAAGGCGGTGAAGACCACCGCCACGTCGAGCGGGATCTCGTCGCCCTCGGGGAGCATGTCGGGGGTGAAACCCCCCTCCAGCCACGCCTCGCGCGGGTAGGGGATGAGTTCGTCCTCGTTCCACAACGCGGTGAACCGCGGATCAGCTGCCATGACGGTCCTTAAGCGGGGTCGACGGTGGGTCAGGAGGACAGGCCGGCGGCGATCAGCAGCCGCCGCCAGTTGTCGGCGTACTCGCCGGCGTGCCGGCCCTTGCGCAGCCGCTGCTCGGGGGCGGCGGGACCGAAGACGACGGAGGTCAGCTCCGGGTAGCGGGGGCCGAGCACGTGCTCGTCGAAGAAGGTGGCGACATCGGGGGCGATGACGGTGAACTCGACGTCCTCGTCGGGGTGCTCGTACTGGTAGACGTAGGCGCTGGACTCCATGTAGTACACGTCCAGGTCTTCCCGGTCGAGGTAGATCGGGTCACCGCCGCGGATCTCGGCGCGCAGGCCGGGAGGGACGCTGTCCATCTCGTAGCCGACGATCAGCGGGCTGCCCATCGGGTCGCTCGGGTCGACCTCGTGCTCCGCCCAGGCCTGCGGGGTGAGGATCTCCTTCGGCGCGTGGAACCGGAAGTTGTCGCCCTCCAGGTGCTGGAACAGGCTGTAGACCTCGGCCACACCGGGCAGTTCGGCGATCGGCTCCAGCGGTGCCGGTCCCTCGATACGTACGCCGAAGCCGTGCTCGGCCTCGACCCGGGCGAGCAGCTCCAGCTTCGCGGCGATCCGGGCGAGGACGGCGGGATCCGGCCGGGTCATGGCAGGACCTTCACGATGACCGGGGTGCCCTCGGGGACGTCGCGCAACGCCACGGAGATGTCGCTGCCGATCTGGCGGTTGGTCCAGGCGTCCATCAGCCTGAGATTAGCGTATTCGTCCTTTCCGTCGAGTTGCAGCTCGTGGACGTGGTCCGGGTCGAGCCCCTGGCCCCGGGCGGTGATCGGCCCCCGGCCCTCGTAGAGGCGGTCGACGAGGTCCTTGTTGGCCAGGTACTGGTTGGTCTCCGGGGTGCCGTGCTGCTGGGTCAGCCGCTTGTTCCTGGTCAGCCGGCGGGTCACCCGGTCCCGGAAGACGTTGGTGCGGGTCCGGGTGCCCGGCTTGGTCCCTCGACCGCCCCGGTGGTAGACGCTGTTGGCCGTCCGGTCCGACTTCGCCTTGCTCAACCGGCCCTCCTGGCCGAGCCGGACCAGGTCCTTGGCCTTGCGATCGAAGTCCCGCTTGTCGAAGTCCGGCCGGTTGCGCAGCACCAGCACCGCCGGGCCGTTCGGCTTGGTCCCGGCCGACTTGGCGGTGCGGAACACGTCGGCGTTCTCCAGGTACGCCGAGACGATCTTGGCGCCCTTGGCCTGCGTCTGCCGCGGCGGCGCGGTCCGCTTCCTAGCCATTGAGCACCGTGTCCACCGCCATGCCGATCAGCTGGTCGATGATCATGCCGGTGATCATCTTGAAGATCGGGATCTCCAGCAGGGACGCGCCGAAGGTGACCGCCGCCGTGGCGATGGCCTGCGCGATCTGGATGGCCAGCAGCGCCAGCTGGACGATCACCTGGATCTTCAGGGCCAGCACCACGCCCGCCGCGACCATCAGCCCGATGCCGATGACGTTCGCCGGGTTGGCCACGTCGGCGATGTTGCGCGCGGCCGACTCGGCGTCGTTCCACTCGCTGGCGAAGGCGGTGAAGCTCTCGCCCCGGTTGTTGTCGAGCACCGTCCGCGCCGCCGACTCCAGCTGGGCGACCGAGCCGGAGATCTGCCCGGCCATCCCGGTCCACTCGCCGGCCAGCTGGAACAGCGCCGTCTCGTCGGACTGCGGCCACTCGTAGCCGAGCATGGACAGCAGGGAGGCGAGTTCGCCCGGCAGGGTCAGACCCACCGTGACTCCTTTCGTGCGTCGCTCGCCCGCCCGGCGGGCCGCGTGTTCATCCGCCCAGCGCGCCGAGCATCGAGCGGAAGGACGCGGTGACGTCCTCCTCCACGGCCCGGTAGCCGTCGGCCATCTGGTGCAGCCCGTCGGCGTAGCTGGTCAGCTCCTCGATGTTGGTGCTGAGGCACTCGGTCAACGCGTCCACACAGGCCTGGTGGGCGATGCCCAGCAGCGAGCCGATGTCGTCGCCGCCGAACGCGGCGGCGTATCCGGCGACCGCGGCCTGGAAGCCCTCGAAGGTCTGCCGGACCGACTCCCGGGCCTGCTCCAGTTCCGCCGCGCCCCGGCGCAGCGCGTCGATGTCGACGTCCAGGTTCTCCACCGTCAGCTCCGCTGCTGCAGCTTGCGCATGGTCTCGCTGATCGCCTGGCTCATCTCGCGCATCTGCCGCAGGCTCTGGTCCTGCAGGCGCTCGACGGTGGCGGTGATCGCGGCGAGGTCGGGCATCGGCTCGGCGGTCGCCGGGCCGTCGTCCTGCCCGTCGAGCGCGGCGTTCACCGCCAGGCGCAGCTCGTCGGCGAGGTAGTCCGAGCCCTCGCGGAGCACCCGCGGGTCGATCTCGATGGCGCTGACCCGCCCGTCGGTGCCCAGGGTCACCCGGATCCGACCGTCCGCCGCCTCGGCTACCGACTCGGTGCGCTCCGGCGGGGTGACGCCGCGGCCGACCTCGCGCAGCGCGGCCCGGGCCTGTGCCAGTTGCTCTTCCAGGGCGCTCTCGCCCAGCATGTCGCCTCCCCAGACAAGCCGTGCCGAACCGGCACCAGACTATCGGCCGGCCGCAATCCCGGCGACGCCCCATGGCGGTCCACCCGGGACGCTCCCGGCGGGTGCGCCCCGGGGCCGTCAGCCGCGCAGGTGCCCGTTCCCGGTCACCACGTACTTGGTGGAGGTCAGCTCGGGCAGGCCCATCGGGCCCCGGGCGTGCAGCTTCTGGGTGGAGATGCCGATCTCGGCGCCGAAGCCGAACTCGCCCCCGTCGGTGAACCGGGTGGAGGCGTTCACCATCACCGCCGCCGCGTCCACCCGGGCCACGAACTCCCGGGCCGCCGTGGTCGAGTCGGTGACGATCGCCTCGGTGTGGCCGGTGCCGTAGCGCCGGATGTGCGCCACCGCGGTGTCCAGCGAGTCGACCACGGCCACCGAGATGTCCGCCGAGAGGTACTCGGTGGCGAAGTCCTCGTCGGTGGCCGGCAGCACCGCGGCGGAGTGCGCGGCCACCCGCTCGTCGCCGTGCACGGTCACGCCCGCCTCGGCGAACGCGGCCAGCATCGGCGGCAGGAAGGCGTCGGCGACGGCCGCGTGCACCAGCAACGACTCGGCGGTGTTGCAGGTGGACAGCCGCTGGGTCTTCGCGTTCAGGGCGATCGCCACGGCCTTGGCCAGGTCGGCGGCGGCATCTACGTAGACGTGGCAGTTGCCGACCCCGGTCTCGATCACCGGCACCGTGGACTCCTCGACCACTGTGCGGATCAGCGACGCGCCGCCGCGCGGGATCAGCACGTCGACCAGGCCGCGGGCGCGCATCAGCTCCTTGACCGAGTCGCGCGAGCCGGCGTCGAGCAGTTGCACCGCGTCGGCCGGCAGGCCGGCGGCGGCGACCGCGTCACGCAGCACCGCGACCAGCGCCGCGTTGGAGTGCGCCGCCGACGAGGAGCCGCGCAGCAGCGCCGCGTTGCCGGATTTCAGGCAGATGCCGGCAGCGTCCACTGTCACGTTCGGCCGGGCCTCGTAGATGATCCCGACCACCCCGAACGGCACCCGGATCTGGCGCAGCTCCAGGCCGTTGGGCAGGGTCGAGCCGCGCACCACCTCGCCGACCGGGTCGGGCAGCGCGGCCATCTGCCGCAGCGCGTCGGCGATGCCGGCCACCCGGCCCGGGTCCAGGGCCAACCGGTCCAGCACGGCCGCGGTCAGCCCGGCCGATCGCCCGGCCGCCAGGTCCGCCTCGTTCGCGGCAAGGATCTCCGGCGTACGCGCCACCAGCGCGTCGGCCATCGCGTGCAGCGCCGTGTCCTTCGCCGTACGGGTGGCGACGGCGAGCTGCTCCGCCGCCGTACGGGCCCGCCGGGCCTGCTCGGTCACGCTCATGTCGCCGTTTCTCCTCACAGCAGCACCAGGTCGTCGCGGTGGACGACCTCCCGTTCGTACGCCGGGCCGAGCGCCGCGGCGAGTTCCCCGGTCGACCGGCCGAGCAGGCCGGGCAGTTCGACCGCGTCGTAGTTGACCAGCCCCCGGGCCACCGGCGCGCCCTCGGCGTCCACCAGGTCCACCGGGTCGCCGGCGGTGAACGCCCCGTCGACAGCGGTGATCCCGGCGGGCAGCAGCGACTTGCGCCGGTCGACCACCGCCGCCACCGCGCCCGGGTCCAGGTGCAGCCGGCCACGCGGCGAGGTGGCGTGGGCGAGCCAGAAGAGCCGGGCGGCCGGCCGGCGCCGGCTGGGGTGGAACAGCGTGCCGACCGGCTCGCCGGCCAGCGCCTCGGCGGCCAGGTGGGCCGCGGTGAGCACCACCGGGATGCCAAAGCCGGTGGCGATCCGGGCCGCCTCGACCTTGGTCACCATGCCGCCGGTGCCGACTCCGGCCCGGCCGGCGCCGCCGATGTCCACGCCGGCCAGGTCCCGCTCGTCGTGCACCTCGCCGATCCGGGCGGCGCCCGGCCGGGTCGGGTCGCCGGTCCAGAGCGCGTCCACGTCCGACAGCAGCACCAGCAGGTCGGCCTGCACCAACGCGGCGACCAGGGCGGCCAGCCGGTCGTTGTCGCCGAACCGGATCTCCTCGGTGGCCACCGTGTCGTTCTCGTTGACGATCGGCACCGCCCGCAGGTCGAGCAGCTTGCGCAGAGTCCGGTACGCGTTGCGGTAGTGCGCCCGCCGGGTGACGTCGTCGACGGTGAGCAGCACCTGCCCGACGGTGAGCCGGTGCCGGGCGAAGCTGGCCGCGTACCGCCCGATCAGCAGGCCCTGCCCGACGCTGGCGGCGGCCTGCTGGGTGGCCAGGTCGCGCGGGCGCCGGGCCAGCCCGAGCGGGGCCAGGCCGGCGGCGATCGCGCCGGAGGAGACCAGCACCACCTCGCGGCCGTCGGCGGCCCGGGCGCCGAGGGCGTCGACCAGCGCGTCGACCCGCCCGTCGTCCAGCCCGCCGGCGGCGGTGGTCAACGAGGAGGATCCGATCTTGACGACCACCCGCCGGGCGGCCGTGACTACGTCGCGCACCCGCCCATTCTGCGTGGTCGAGCCGGCCGGGCCCCGCGCCGTTCCCATATCCTGGCCGGTCGTGAGCCCTGATGAATACGTCGAGGCGGTGCTCGACCTGGTCGAGCGGATCCCGCCGGGCCGGGTGATGTCGTACGGGGCGGTCGCCGACGCGCTGGCCGAGCGCTCCGGCCGGGCGTCGGCTCGGCTGGTCGGCTCGATCATGGCGCGGCACGGTGGCGGGGTGCCCTGGCACCGGGTGGTGAACTCGGCCGGCCGGCTGCCGCCCGGTCACGAGCGGGAGGCGCGGGCCCGGCTGCGGGCGGAGGGCACGCCGTTGCGTGGCGTCGGGGTGGACATGGCGGCGGCCGCCTGGTCGCCGGAAGAGGGGATGTGACCCGGGCCATAACGTGAGTAACATTCGGCGCCATGGACGCGCCGCCGGCTGGAACCGGTCCGGTCCCGGCCGGGCTACCGCGTCGGGTGCACGCCGGCTACGCGCTGGGCTCCCTGGCCACCGGGGCGTTCGGCACCGTGCCGGGGCTGTTGCTGCTGCCGTACCTCACCGACACCCTGGGCGTCGCCGCCGGGGTGGCGGCCCTGCTGGTGCTCGGGCCGAAGGCGTGGGACGTGCTGGTCAACCCGGTGGCCGGGCGGATCTCCGACCGCACCCGGTCGCGCTGGGGCGCCCGCCGCCCGTACCTGCTGGTCGCCGGGGTGGCGATGGCGCTGCTCTTCGCGGCCATCTTCGCCGGACCGGTGGACGCCGGCCCGGCCGCCGGGGCGTACGTGGCGATCGCCTTCCTGGCCACCGCCACCGCGTTCGCCTTCTTCCAGGTGCCGTACGTGGCGATGCCGGCCGAGCTGACCGGCGACTACGCGGAACGTACCCGGCTGATGAGCTGGCGGATCGCGTTGCTGGCGGTCGCCATCCTGGTCTCCGGGGCGGTCGCCCCGCTGATCGTGTCGGCCGCCGGCGGCGGCGTCGCCGGGCACCGCTGGATGGGGCTCTTCGTCGCGGCGCTGATCGTGCTCGGTGCGGTGGGCGCGTTCCTCGGCACCCGGGGCGCGCCGACCGGCACGGTGGCCGAGAGCGAGCCGACGCTGCGCGCGCAGCTCGCGGTGGCCGCCCGCAACCGGCCGTTCCGGGCGCTGCTGCTCTGTTTCGTGGTGCAGTCCGCCGGGGTGGCCACCATCCTGGCCGGGGTCAACTACTTCGCCGGGCAGATCCTGCGCGACCCCGACGGCGGGCCGACCCTCCTCTTCGTCTGCTTCGTCGGGCCGGCGCTGCTGGTGATGCCGCTCTGGACCCGGGTCGGGGCTCGGGTGGGCAAGCTGGCCGCCCTGGTCGCCGCGTCGCTGATCCTGGCGGTGGGCGCGCTCGCGCTGGTGGCCGCCCCGGTGCTGCCGGCGGTGGCGGTCTACCTGGTGGTCGCGCTGATCGGCTGCGGGTACGCCGGGCAGCAGGTCTTCGCGCTGGCCATGCTCCCGGACTGCATCGCCTGGGACGAGGCGCGTACCGGCCGGCGGCAGGCCGGCGTGTTCACCGGGCTCTGGACGGCCGGGGAGACCTTCGGGCTGGCCCTCGGCCCGGGCATCTACGGGCTGGTGCTCCAGGTCTCCGGCTACGTCTCCTCCGACACCGGGACGGCGGCCGCCCAGTCCGACACCGCCCGCCTCGGCGTGCTGCTCGGCTTCACCGTCCTGCCCGCCCTGCTGGTGGCCGTGGCCCTGCTCACCCTCCGTCCCTACGACCTGACCCCCGCCCGGCTGGCCGAGGCCCGGCCCGGCCGCCCCGGCGATCAGGCGGTCGTGGTGGGGCGCGAAAGCCACTGAACCGCACGGAAAGGCAGCACGACTTCGATGATCGACCAGGAGCGGGACGAGCGGGCGCCGCTGGGGCCGGGGGTGCCGGCGGAGACGGTGCTGGCCGAGGTACGCGGGCTGCGCGAGCTGGACCGGCCGACGCACGGCGGGCGGCTGTTCGCGTACGTCTATGACCCGGCGGTGCCCGGGCTGGACGAGCTGGCGGTCGCCGCGTACGCGGAGAGCGCGCACGTCAACGGGCTCGACCCGACCGCCTTCCCGTCCCTGCTGGCGATGGAGAACGCGCTGGTCGGCGCGGCCGCCCGGCTGCTCGGCGGCGGCCCCGGCAGCGCCGCCCCGGACGTCGTCGGCAGCGTCACCAGCGGCGGCACCGAGTCGCTGATCCTGGCCGTGAAGGCGGCCCGGGACGCCCACCCGGAGATCGCCGCGCCGCGGATCGTGGTGCCGGCCAGCGCGCACGCCGCGTTCGCCAAGGCGGCGCACTACCTGCGGGTGGCGCTCGATCCGGTGCCGGTGTCGGCGGAGACGCTCCGCCCGGCGGTCGCCGACATCGCCGCCGCGATCGGTCCGGAGACGGTGCTGGTGGTCTGCTCCGCCCCCTCGTACGCGCACGGCGTGGTCGACCCGGTGGCGGAGATCGCGGCGGTCGCCGCCGCGGCCGGGGTGCGCTGCCACGTGGACGCCTGCTTCGGCGGCTGGACGCTGCCCTGGCTGCGCCGGCTCGGCGCGCCGGTGCCGCCGTTCGACTTCGCCGTGCCCGGGGTCACCTCGATCTCGGTCGACCTGCACAAGTACGCGTACGCCCCGAAGGGGGTGTCGGTGCTGCTGCACCGGGACGCGGCGCTGCGCGCCCCGCAGTACTTCGCGTTCGCCGACTGGCCCGGCTACACGATGATCAACCCGGTGATCGCCTCGACCCGCTCGGGTGGGCCGATCGCCGCCGCGTACGCCACCGTGCGGCACCTGGGCGACGACGGCTACCTGCGGCTGGCGGCGCTGACCCGGGACGCGGTGGCCGGCCTGGCGGACGCGGTCCGCGGCGTCGACGGGCTGCGGCTGATGGCCGAGCCGGAGTCGACGGTGGTCTGCTTCACCAGCACCGACCCGGAGCTGGACCTGTTCGTGCTGGTCGACGAGCTGGCCGAGCGCGGCTGGCACACCCAGCCCCAGCTCTCGTACGCCGACCTGCCGGCCAGCGTGCACCTGACGGTGACCGCGTCGGTGGCGCCCCGGGTGGCCGAGTTCGGCCCGGACCTGCTCGCCGCGGTGGCCGCCGCCCGGGCCGCCGGGCCGGTGCGGCTCCCGGACGAGCTGCGCGCCCTGGCCACCACGCTGACCCCGGAGGCGCTCACCCCCGACCTGGTCGCCGGCCTGGCCGCCGGGCTCGGACTGGGCGCGGGGACCGACGGAGAGAACCGGGCGCCGGCCGCCGCCGGGCCGCTGCCGGAGCGGATGGCCCTGGTCAACGCGCTGCTCGACGCCGCGCCGCCGGCGCTGCGGGAGCGGCTGCTGGTGGAGTTCGTCGGCCTGCTGCAACGCCCGACCTGGTGACGGGCCGGTGCGGCGGGGAACACCCGCCGCACCGGGCCCCGGGCTCACCGGTAGTCGATCCTCACCAGGTTGTCGCTCTCGTTGACCTCCGCCACGAAGTCGAACCGGCTGTCCATCGGCCGGGCGTCCACGTCGGCCGTGCCCTGGCCGACGGTGGCTCCGGCCGCCGCCCGGAAGCCCAGCGTCAGCCGGACCTCCGCGCCCGCGTCGAGCCGGTTCAGGTCGCAGGTCACCGGCTCCCGGGTGGTCTCCGGTTCGTTGCGGCAGGCCGCCCATCCGTCGCCGTCCGGGCGCAGCGCCGCCGGCAGGCCGAGCCGGAGCGCCACGTAGGTGGCCGGACCGGTGCCCGCGTTGCGGATCCGCACGGTCACCGTGCCCACCTGCGCGCCGTCCGGCAGGGTGTCGAGCACCAGGTCGGTGGCGGTGACTACCAGGTTCATCGCGTGCGGGTTCGGCCCGAACGAGGTCGGCCCCTCGACCTGGGTGAACCGCCCGTCGGCCCAGCGGTAGCCGCGCCACTGACGCTGCGACCACTCGCCGGGCCAGCCGCCGCCCGGGGCGATGTCGGCCACCTGCACCCGGACCACGCCGTCGGACCGGACCGTCACGTCGGTGAGCCACTGCGGCATCTCCAGCGCGGTGGCCACCACTCGGCCCAGGGTGACCACCTTGCCGGCGGCGTCGCGGTCGAACACCACGACCTGTTCCGGCCCGCCGGTGCCGAGCAGGCAGTGCACCAGCGCGACCGTCTCGGTGGCGCCGTCGCCGTCGACGTCGCCGTACGCCAGCCGTTGCAGCACGTTGGTCTCGTCGCGGGTCGCCGTGCCGACCAGCCGGGTGTCGGTGACCGGGCAGCTCGGTCCGGGTCGCCAGGCCGGCAGCGACACCGGCGTAGCGAGCAGTTGCGCGCGGCTGATCCGGCCGTCCGGCACCGCCGCTGCCGGGCTGGCGCTGGTCGGCGCCGCCGACGGGCTCACCGAGCCGCTCACCGACGGGGAGGCGGACGGGGTGCCGGTCGGGTCGACCGGTCCGGGTCGGGGTGCCGGGTCGGTCAGCGCCGCGTACCCGAAGATCGGGCCGGTGCCCAGCGCCAGGATCCCCGCGACGGCGGCGCCGAGCGTCCGGCGCCGGCGCTGCCGCACGGTCCGGCGGACCGCCGCCGGCCCCGGCGGCTCGACCTCGGCCAGCACCTCGGTGCGGTACCGGGCGAAACGCTCGGCGAGGGCGACTGCGTCGTGCTCAGACATCCGTTGCCTCCTCGGTGTCCCGCAGGGACGCGGCGAGCGCGGCCCGTCCCCGGTGCAGCCAGGACTTGACGGTTCCCTCCGCGACGCGTTCCTGCGCGGCGATCTCGGCGACGCTCAGGTCGGCGAGGTAGTGCAGCACCACTGCCCGGCGCTGTCGGGGCGGCAGCAGGGCCAGCGCGGCGTCCAGCGCCACCCGGTCCGGGGTCGGCCCGGCCACGTGCACCTCGCGCTGCCGGTGCAGGAACGCCTGCGCGGTACGCAGCCGCCGCCAGCGGCTGTGCGCGAGGTTCCAGGCGACCCGGCGGATCCAGGCCAGCGGGTCGTCGTAGCCGGCCAGCCGGTCCCACCGGGCGAAGGCCCGGCAGAACGCCTCCTGCACCAGGTCCTGGGCCTGGCCCGGATCCCCGGTGTACGCCCGCAGTTGCACCACCAGGCCGCGGAAGTGCGCGTGGTAGAAGTCGTCGAAGAGCAGCGGTGCTCCGTCGGGCGTCGCCCCGGACAGCGGGTCGGGTGGTGCCCCACCGACCCGCGCGTCTTCTGTCACAGTCACTCGTCCTCCCCCGTGGCAGCCCGGAGCGGTGAGCCCCGACACCGGTCACACCGGTCGATGGGCGCGAAGGTTGCAGTGGATCCACCGGCCGTACTGTCGGCTCGCCGTCTGTCTCGTCGGGGCGATCCGGCGTACCGCGGCCCATGGTCCCGGCAACCGGCGCCGCCGGCTGGGACGACCCGTCCCGGCGCGCCGGCACTTCGCCAGACGCGGGTCGCGGCGGTCGGGTTGCCGCCGAGGTGCTGTGGTTGACTGTCGGGTGGAGGACAGGAAGGGGGCGGCCGTGCAGCTGCCGGGGGTGCTCGGCGAGCCGATCCGGTTCGTGCTGAACTGGGGCCGCCGCTACTCGCTCTGGGTCTTCAACTTCGGCCTGGCCTGCTGCGCCATCGAGTTCATCGCCAGCAGCATGGGCCGGCACGACTTCATGCGGCTCGGCGTCATCCCGTTCGCCCACGGCCCGCGGCAGGCCGACCTGATGGTGGTCTCCGGCACGGTGACCGACAAGATGGCCCCGGCGATCAAGCGGCTCTACGACCAGATGCCCGAGCCGAAGTACGTCATCTCGTTCGGCGCCTGCTCCAACTGCGGCGGCCCGTACTGGGACTCCTACTCGGTGACCAAGGGCGTCGACCAGCTCATCCCGGTGGACGTCTACGTGCCCGGCTGCCCGCCCCGGCCGGAGGCGCTGCTGCACGGCATCCTGCGGCTTCAGGAGAAGATCGCCGCCGAGCAGTCCGGCCTCGGCGGGGTGCCCCGGCCGGACGTGCTCGCCTCGCCGGCGGACGCCCCGCCCCGCGACGGGGCGGCGCCGCGCCCGGTCGAGTCGCTCACCGCGCCCCCGGTCCGCCGACCGGCGTCCTGAGCTGTCGCCGGAGTCCTGAGCCGCTCCGCCCACCGGCGTCCTGAGCTGCCGGACCAGCCCGCCGTCGCGGTCCGCTCGGCCGAGCGTCGCGCTGGCGGCCGGCGGCTAGCCTGCGCACCATGAGCGACTCCGCCCAACGGCGTTCCGCCCACATCGTCGACGTGCTCACCGAGGAGTTCGGCGCCTCGATGGCGCTCGACCCGGCCGCGTTCCGGCGCAAGTTCCGCAAGATGGCGGCCTCGCCGTTCGCCTTCTACCGGGGCAGCGCCTCGCTCTTCTACGCCGACCAGCTCGGCGACTTCGCCGACGACCGGTTCCTGGACGGGCGGACCAGCCGGGTGTGGATCCACGGCGACCTGCACGCGGAGAACTTCGGCACCTACATGAACGCCTCCGGCCAGCTGGTGTTCAACGTCAACGACTTCGACGAGGCGTACGTCGGGCCGTTCACCTGGGACCTGCGGCGGCTCGCGGCCAGCGTGGCCCTGCTCGGCTACGGCAAGGCGCTCTCCGACCGGTCCATCGGCGACCTGGTCGCCGGCTTCGCCCGGTCGTACCTGACCGAGCTGCGGGCCATCGCGGCCGGCGGGGACGACGCGATCGGCTCGATCACCCTGGACACCGCCGACGGGGTGCTGCGCCGGGTGCTCCAGCAGGCCCGGCTGAACACCCGGGTCGACCTGCTCGCCACCCAGACCACCATCGACAACTACGAGCGCCGGTTCTCCCTCGGCGACGGGGTCTTCACGGTGGACCGGCAGACCCGGGACCGGGTCACCGCCGCCTTCGAGCAGTACCTGGGCACCCTGCCGCCGTCCTCGGCGCGGCTGCGTCCGGTCGCGACCCGGATCAAGGACGTGGTGCTGCGCAAGGGGGTGGGCATCGGCTCGGCCGGGCTGCCGTCGTACAACCTGCTGCTGGAGGGGCACACCCAGGCGCTGGAGAACGACGTCGTCATCTACATGAAGCAGGCGCAGGTGCCGGCGGTCGCCCGGCACATCCGGGACGAGTCGGTCGCCGGCTACTTCCAGCACCAGGGGCACCGCACCGCCGAGTCGCAGCGCGCCCTCCAGGCGCACGCGGACCCCTGGCTGGGCTTCACCGAGCTGGACGGGGTCGGGCAGCTGGTCGCCGAGGTCTCCCCGTACGCGGCCGACCTGGACTGGTCCGACGTCAACGAGCCGGAGGAACTGGCCGGGGTGCTGACCGACCTGGGTCGGGCGGTGGCTCGGATGCACTCGGTGGCCGACGACGAGTCCAGCCACGACCTGGTCGACTACTCCACGGAGGAGGCGATCGTCGCGGCGGTGGGCGCCGACGAGGACGGCTTCGTCACCCACCTGGTGGACTTCGCGCACACGTACGGCGTCCGGACCCGGCAGGACCACCAGCTCTTCGTTGACCTTTTCCGCAACGGGCGGCTGCCCGGCATCTGACCGAGCGCCGCACCGGTCCGAACCC